>JBJMGL010000109.1:0-2501 GCA_045807985.1 Bryobacteraceae bacterium | reverse complement strand
CGCTCACTGGCCTCGCGGATGTTTACCTTACTTATCTTGCTCATGATTGAACTAGATAATACAAATTTAGTTAATTATCAAGTAACTGCCGCGAACCCCGGCCATTTCGCTTTTTTCTGCCAGTTCAGTCAACAATTTGCGCAAGTGTCCGGTATCCATCGGCTTTCCAAAGTGAGAGTGGAATCCGGACTTAAAAAATTTGTCCTTGTCCTGCTGCTGTCCATAGCCGGTGAGTGCAATGGGCACGGCCTGAGAAGTCTGCGGTAACTTTCGTAGCGGACAGGCCGGTTCATTGCCATCCATGCCAGGAAGGTCAAGATCGAGAAGGCAAACCGGATCAATCATCAGTGAAAATCAACACTACGGGAATGTGCAGCAGCAGTACGAGAATTACATTGCGCTATTCCATAAAAGCAACGGGGCTAAAACGCTGGTCTATAAGATGACGTTCATGTGCGTTAGGTGCGGCTATTCACGCAGATGCCCGATTTAGAAAAGGAACACCCTCTGTGATTGGTCGAGCCCGAGCGATCAGCATTGCCAGCAGCAGGTCAAAGCACAAGTCATTGCTCGGAAGCGGAGTGAAAAGCGCAATATCAGGCAATGGATTTACCCAAAAAGCGCTCAAACTGCTCCTTGACGACGTGATAACACTCGCAAGTTGACGCCTCCAAGCCCGCTTGATCCAACACGGTAATGACGCCCCGGGTGTACTGGACCATACCAGCATCTTGGTATTTTGCTGCCGTAACACTGACTGTCGGACGGTGAGCCCCGAGCATACTGGCCAGATACTCTTGGGTGAGTTGAAAGGGCTGCTTGCGCGCCCGGTTGTAACACATCAGTACCCATCGGGCAAACCGCTGGTCCATCGAATGCAGTGCATTGCAGGCAACGGACTGCTGGACCTGCGCTAAGTACGCCTGGAAATAGCGCAGCGATACCTGACGCAGTGCTACGTTTGTCTCTAGCTGTTCCTTAAAAGCGCTTATCGACATCCTTAATGCCTCCCCCGGCACTTCGCAGACGACCGTTTCGCTGGCCAAGTTTCCGCCCGTGAGCAGATCTACCGCGGCCATCCCTTCAAAGCCAACGGTGCCGACTTCCACCATGCCACCGTCTTTCATGGGCGCGAGGATCGAATGCTGGCCGGTGGTCGGGAAATATGCATACTGCATGGCTTTACCCCGTTCAAACAACGTCATGTGCAACGGGCTAGCCACTAGTTCAAGATGCGGCACTAACAACTCATACGCGTGCTGGGGCAGCGTGGAAAGCAGGAAATTACCGCATTCTTGCGCAGTTGGTGTGATTGGGGCCATGGTAGCCTCCTTTGAATAAAATACTGATTTGCTCCAGCATGAGAAGAGGCTGGTTGGTGTGAGGCAGGCTGTTGCTGTCTGCCGCAGAAATTGCCGAAAGTAGTTTGCCTCAGCTTCCGGAGACCGGATATGGCTGATCGGCCCTAAACGCCGATAATCATTGATTCAACCATCCAGTTCAGTGCGGCCATAAGGTGGTCCATTTCAGCATATCTGATGCCTAATGTATGTACGGATCTGTACAAACAATACCGTCGCCGATACGGCGGAAGAACAATCTTATGTTTGCGCTACCCCACGCGGCATCTCCTTCTCTCTTTGCAAACATGTTCGCGGACGATCCCGGTCACCGCCTATCTATCTTTAAAGACCTGTTCCAGCTAAACCATTCTCTCTAGTCTTCCCGTTGGTTAGTGACCTGCTTCCTCCCGATTTGAAACCGGTATTGTCATCCAAGTTATTTGTCAAATACCACTGTGCACAGCTTTCTTAATCGCTCAAAATTACTACTTGGTTTAAGTAATTTTGAGCGTACACATAAAGCGAATTATCGGCCTTTTGCCTCGTAGAATTATTTGGATTGATCAGCCCCTGACGCGTCCGTTGAATTCGTAGCCTCTGACGGCACATTCTTTCAGGCCAGCCGCCTAGACGGCTTTGTTTGGACAACGGCGCTCGGCTTGGCGACGTTTCGCTTTTCTTGGTGGGACTGCACAACTTCTCCGTCTATAGGCACGGTGGTCGAGATAGCGTGTTTATAGAATGCCGTCCTGCCGATTACGGTGGGCCACCATCGGCCGCGTCAGCCACATCAGCATGAATTCGGCGGGCGTTCCACTGCGGACGCTCGAGACGGTGATGAAATACCTCGAAGGGGCCGCAAGGCGTACGTGTTACGGGTGAAGGCTATCCTCAAGCGCGGCGGTAATGAACTAGGTGAACGCGTCTCGAATGAAGAAATGCGAGCCCTACGTATTGAACTGCATGCCGTTTGCCCGGCATGGAACTATACGATTAGTCCGCGCCCAAGGAACCCAAACCAAATCGATCAACTTGTTTGCTGCTAAGTCCTAAATATTCATTATGGAAACCGAGCGGACGTTAAGATAGGCCTCCAGCGCTTCCGATCCGCCTTCTGATCCGTAGCCCGAATCCTTTAGCCCACCGAATGGCATTTCG
>JBJMGL010000108.1:0-3796 GCA_045807985.1 Bryobacteraceae bacterium | reverse complement strand
GGCTAAAGCGGCCTGGAACTCTCGTTCCTGCTCCTCCGACACGAGTTCCTCGCTATCAATCAAAGCAAGGAGGCCATCCTCGAGGTTGTACAACGATTCAGTCCCCCTGCCCTTCTGCTCCGCCACAGCCAGTTCGCCGATATCTTCTACGACCGCTAAGCTCATAGGAACAATCTCTTAGGCTGCCTGCTTGGGAAGGAGCGGCTCCACAATTTCGTACATATCCTTAGCTGCCCGGCGAGCATCACTCAAAGATTTGTTGAAGTCGCGGGGTTCCTTGGCATTGTGCCGGTTGAGCACCGCATAGAAAGCGCGCGTGCCTTCCTCTTCGCCCAAGGACTTAATCAAATTAGCCTTGAACATATCGAAAACCTGCAGGCGGCCTTCCGGCTTGAACATCTGACGCCACAAGCTCTGCAAACCTTCCGGAACGCTCTTGCTTCCCTTAAAAGCTGGCGTTGACTGCGTCTGCACCGGAGCCGCGGCAACTTCCGGCGCTGGCGGCGTCTGAGTCGCCGGTTGTGGCGGAGTTGCTGCTGGAGCAACCTCCGGCTGCTCTGCCCGCTGCTGCTGAAGCTTCTGATCACGAACGTAATCCGCAGCCGCTTGTGTGCCAACCGGATTCCCACCCGTGGGAATGGCATCAACCTCGATGTAATCTTCGAGATCCTGTGTAAAGTAGTCGCTGGCGTTCGCGGCGCTCAATGTGGCTGCCACATAAGCGCGCTTCTGCGCAATCTTCTGGACAGTGTTGATGATATCCGCGAAATCCGAGTTCGGAACACGATACATTGTCATGTCCATCTCATAAGCCGGACTGGTCGTGCCGTCCTTCTTCATTTTGTTAATCTTGCGCGCCTTGCCGTCCGTAATGGCCTGCTTCCACTTGGCCCAATACTCGGCTGGTTTGCCGTACTGCCCGTTGGTCTCCGCTTTATTGATGGCAAACTCAAACTCGCTAATCGCGCCGCCTCGGGTATTCAAAGTGCTTTTATCAAGTCCCAGGCGTGCTACCGCACTTTCGTCCACCCAGCGGTAGCGATACTTGGCTTCCCAACTGGAACACGAGCCAATGCCCTCGCCCATTTGGAGATCACCGCGAAAGAGCTGGCATTTGAAGCGGTAATAGAACAACGGCTGCCCATATTTGTCGCCTCGCCAGTCCTCCACCACGACCTCCAGCACGTAACGCGGCGTCAGTCCAAAGAAGGTGCAAAGCTTCTCGGCGCCGGGCTTGAGCAAGGTGTCGCGATCCGAGCCGGGATTCTTACCGAAGTCAATGCCTTCTTTCAGAACACTCTTCACGAAGTCCTTGAAAGCCTGATAACGCTGAAGTGCAGTTTCGGTCGTAAATACCGGCATAAAGTTAGCGGCTAGATCGACCGGCTGTTGAATCATTTCCGTACTCATCGGACTACTTTCCTTTCCCAAGACACGCATCGGCAGCTTGCAAATGTGAGCATGAAGTGCAAGCGTCCATGAAATATGTCCTTCTTTGAATCTCTGTTTGTCCCTTGTGCTGGATGCTGGCGGCTTACAATGTTAGATTCGTTACTTCTCGTGCATTCGTAAGCGCTTTGCACCTGCATAGAAACTGTCTGCTACTACTATACCACCAATGGAGAAGAAAAGGAGAAAATGAGAAAAAATTTCGGCTCCGGGCACATTTTTTCAGTACCCCTTGGGGGAGCGCGGGATACGCTCACTACTTGTAAATTTACTGTAAAACTTGCCTGCGGATTTGAGTGGGAGCTATTACAAACTTTCTCAAAGGCTTAAACTCTAGATACATTAAGTAGTGGTTTCCTTGCAACAATGAAGAGCGTGCTCGTTATTGATGATGACCCGAGTCTGCGTGATACGATTGCTGTCATTCTGGAACAAGCGGAGTTTCGCCCCTTGCTGGCTGGTGATGGTGTTGCCGGCCTGGAGTGCGCGCTTCTGAACAAGCCAGATCTGGTGTTGGTCGATCTTCGCCTTCCTGGTCTGAGTGGTTCTGAAATCTGTCAGCAACTTCGTCAAAGCGGCAGTTCCGTGCCGATTATTGCCCTGAGCGCGGTGGATGACGAAATCGACAAAGTTCTGCTGCTGGAAGTAGGAGCTGATGATTACGTAACAAAGCCATTTGGCGCGCGCGAACTTCTGGCGCGCATCCGTGCCGTGCTCAGGCGCTCTTCGCCGAGCCTGAGACGGGTTGTTCAATTCGGCGATACTACCATTGACTTTGAGCGCAGGTCAGTTAGCCGGAACGGCGAAATTGTAAAAATGACTCCCGCCGAGTACAACCTTCTAACCTTTTTTGTCCAGAATCCAGACAAGCCCTTAACCCGCGATGCGATTTTGAACTCGGTCTGGGGATACGAGTGTTTCCCCAATACTAGAACTGTGGACGCGCACGTTGTTAAGCTGCGGCAAAAGCTGGAGGTTGACCCTGTTAGTCCACGCCATTTTCTGACAGTTCACGGAGTGGGGTATCGCTTTTTAACTTGAAAGTAGTTCTTTTAACCTGAAAGTAGTTTTTTTATGCTCTTCAGATGGACACCCGCTCTGGTGAAAACACTTCCCGCCTTTTTATTCATTTCTCTCCTCTCAACAGCGCTGGCGCAATCCCCGGATCAAAGTACTGCCATTCTCGAACGCCTGGACCGCCTGGAGAAACAAAATCGTGAACTGCTGGCGGAAATCAAGCTGCTTCGCGAACAGGTGCAAAAATCAGCAGAAGCGTCCAGCGAGGGCCAGCCAACGAATCAAACGAGCGGTCCAACTGACGAGCATGTCGAAGTAAACGAGCACCGTATTGAAGAGCTAGCGCAAACCAAAGTCGAAGCCTCGCAAAAGTTCCCCATACAACTCACGGGCATGGCTCTCTTCAATGCATTCCACAATGGGTACTATGGCGGAGGCGCCCAGTATCCCGTTGTAGCGGGATTAGCGAAAGGGCAATATAGTAACGGCGGCTCGTTTCGGCAAAGTATTATTGGCCTGAGTTTCCACGGACCAAACACTGTGCTAGGCGGAAAAGTTTCCGGCTCGTTGTACCTGGATCTGTTTGGCGGAAGTGGAGAAAGCCTGAATCAGCTCGTGCGACTGCGTATCGCCAAAATTCAAGTGGATTGGGCCAAAACAACGCTCTTTTTCGGTCAAGACAAGCCCCTGATCTCCCAACGCGAACCTGATTCACTAGCCCAGGTAGGAGTCTCGCCCCTCACGGCTGCGGGCAATCCTTGGTTGTGGTTGCCACAAGTGCGCCTGGAGCAGCGCTTTTCTTTGGCGAAAAAGTTGACGTGGAAAGCGGAAGCGGCACTCCTCCAAACCAATGAGTATTCCAATGTGCCAACAAGCGCCGAGAGTCTGATTGAGAGCGCCCGGCCCGCATTGGAAGCTCGCGTTAGCGCTCGTTATAAATGGGCGGAAGACCGGACAGCCGAAATAGGCACAGGATTTCATGTCAGCACCAGTCATTTCAACGGCTTTTCGGTGCCTTCCCGCCTTTTTACCGTCGATTGGTTCATCAAGCCCGAGAGCTGGCTCGAATTCAAGGGCATGTTCTTCCGGGGAAGAAATTTCGCCAGCCTGGGAGCCTTGGGCGGGCTCACCCAAATAGGAACAAATCCCCCGCTTGCCGTTGGAGGCATCGGCGGCTGGTCCGAAGTGCGCTTTCTGCCCACGCAGCGCCTGTCATTCAATCTCTATGGGGGTCAGCAGGATGATCAGAATCAATACCTGTTAACTGGAAGAATCGGGAAAAACCAGGCTTATGCGGCAAACGTGACCTATCTTTTGGCCCCGAATGTTC
>JBJMGL010000107.1:0-2621 GCA_045807985.1 Bryobacteraceae bacterium | reverse complement strand
GCTTTCCACGATTTTCCAGCGTTGCGCCCAACAAGCTATCAACAATCATTCCCACAGTTCCGGCAACCGCGCAGATCCAAACCTTGCTATCCAAAATATTCAGCGCGAAAGCCGCTGCTGCTACCAGCACAGCCGAAAAAATCCCAGCGATTGTCCCCAGCAGACTGATTCCGCCATTCGTCCCTGTTGCCGCGGGCTTCCATGTGGTCATTAAATAAGTAGGACGGCCGAATGCCTCACCTAGCTCGCTGGAGACGGTATCCGCCGCAAGTTCTGCTAGCGCGGCAATGGCCGCTCCCATAGCGATGTAACGCGCAATCACTACATCTGCAATCGACAAGAACGCGGCAGCGACAAATAAATTTGCCATGACCTGCGATCCGCTTCGCCCAAAGCCCTTTCGGATTTCGATCGTCTTCTTCTTTGCTGTGCCAATCTTTGTTGCGACAAACGTGATTGCAAACACAATCAGCAGCAAAATAAACAGCTGCCAACCGCCATTGCTGTAAAAGATGAAGGCGACTGCTGCCCCTGCGATTGCTCCTGTCAGATTCACGCCCTGCAATAGCCATGCGATTGCCGCAAATGCTACCGGAACTGCAATGCTAAGGAGAGATGGTCTATAGCCCGGCATCCGCAGGGTCAAAAAGAGAACGACAAGCACCAATGCAGCTAGCATTGCGAGTACATCGCTTCTGCTCACTTGCGGCGTTTTCGACACAGGAATACCCCTCACCAGTCACAACCCCGGTAAACAATCCAAAGTAGGCATGCATCCTATCAAAAGGTGCGAGGCTCTTGGGCTTCGCTGCCGTCGGAGAACTCTCAATGGCCTCGCTTTGGACCGGATATCTCACCTTTGGACTTATCTCCATGCCGGTGCGTCTTTTCGCTGGCGCACGAAGCGAGCACATTTCTTTCAATATGTTGCATCGGGATGATCTTGTCCGAGTGAAGCAGCAACTCATCTGTCCCGCTGAGGAGAAGGTGGTGGAGAGGAGTGACACCGTAAAGGGATACGAATTTCGCAAAGGCGAATACGTGGTGATCGAGCCAGAGGAGATCAAGAAGATTGAACCCCGGACGGCCAAAGCAATGGAGATCCTCGAATTCGTACGCGCGGAGGAGATCGATCCCGTTTACTTCGAGTCGTCTTACTATCTCCTGCCGGAGGAGGCCGGACGTCGCCCCTACGCACTTCTGGAAAAAGCGATGGAGGACAGTAACTTCTACGGTATTGCCAAGCTAACCATGCATAACCGTGAGTACACCGTGTTCTTGCGCCCGCATGAAGGCGGACTGATGTTGCACACCATGTATTACGAAGAAGAAGTCCGGAAGGTGGAAGGCTTCGGCGCGCCCGATGTTGAATTGAAAGACGCCGAAGTGAAAGTTGCGCACCAGTTGATCGAGGCGCTGGCAGCCGAGTGGGAACCGGAAAAGTTCAAAGACGATTTCCAGGAAAATCTGAAGAACCTGATTCAGACGAAGCTTGAGGGCGGCAAGATCGCCGAAGTTGAGAAGCCCAAGAAGATTGCTCCGGTTGTCGATCTGATGGCCGCGCTGAAACAAAGCCTCGCCCAAATGGAAGGCAAGAAAAAGCCCGCTGCAACCACCGCAGCTGCAGAGGCGCCACCACGCAAGCGCGCCAAGCGCTAGGCTGGGATCCGGGTTTACAACCTTCTACTGTCCGCGTGCTTCCTACCTTCATTGGAAGCCGTGTGCTTGGCTGGCGGACTTCGCTGCGAGCCGCTAGAATAAGCAATTCTTAATACCTAATGAGAGTTCCTATACGCAATCATGCGCATTCCGCGCCGTCGCGCGCGCTCAGGGGTGCGTTCACTATTTGGCTCGGATTGATCTGCGCCAGCTGTGGGGAGACTTATCGCCCCGTCGCGCAGCCGATTCAGGGGTTACAACCGAGTCCTGCTCCCTCGCATTTCATGGCTTCAATTAATTCCGACGGGGTAGGGAACAATCATCGTGATCGTGGCAGCGTCAGCAGCATTAATGTCTCCGGAGACAGTTTGCGGGGAGAGCTTAGGGTCGGCATGGTTCCAGTCCATGCTGCTTTAATCCCTTCAGGATCGCTGCTATACATCGCGAATAGCGGTGAGGACACCATTTCGGGCAACAGCGTATCGTCTCCCACCGGCTCGGTGACAATCAGTTTGCCACCGTCGCCCTCTGCCACCATAACCCAGGCGAGCGGTAGCGGATCGACCGCCACTTACACCTACAGCGGTGGGACCGGATTATTTTCGGTTGGCGACAAGGTTTATGTTAGCGGTTCCACTACCGCGGATTTTAATGGCGCCTTCACCGTGACTGCCGCGGGGGGAAATTCTTTTTCAGTCGCGAATTCCACGACCGTGAGCGAGTCGGAGTTTTTTGGCGCACAAGCTAAAGTCCCCAATGCAGTGTTCGTTAACAGCGCCGAAAACAACAATATCTATGTCGCGGGCTACGGCACTGACGCTCTGTACGTCATAAATACAAGCACGCAAGCGGTAGCCGCATCGGTGCCGGTAGATAGCCATCCGGTTGCCGTGGCTCAGGCGCCTGCTGCACAAAAGGTGTACGTAGCGAACCAGGGAAATAGCGCGTCCGGCGGCAGCGTC
>JBJMGL010000106.1:0-5534 GCA_045807985.1 Bryobacteraceae bacterium | reverse complement strand
ATTTGTTAAGTTTTCAAACTGTACCGAAGCCGTAATGCGCCTGGGTCCTTCGGCATGAAGCAGGTTGTCCGTGCCGATTGCAAGATCGAATACATTTCTAGGCTTAACGCGGGCCGGATTGTGATCGTCATTTTCCGTTCCGGTTTGCGGCAGCGTTACTAGCGTTGAAGTGCCTGCGCCGTTGCAACTTGTGATAGGAGCCGCAAACGTGGCGTACACGCCATTACAGGCAAAGCCGATGGAGGTCTGCTGAGCGGCGGTCAATGGGAGGGCAGCGGCAACGTCCGGCACTCCGCTGACGACCATGCCGCTATCATAGCGCCAGATGAAGCTGAAGTACTCGGCGTTGCGCGGACGCTGGTAGCGCACGTTCACAGTGGATTGCAGTTCCTGATCATGATCGATTCGGAAGACGCCTGCGGGAATGTTAGAAGTATTCAGCAAACCACCCGCTTGCGGCGGGAAGTAGCGAGCGCGCGTGTGACCGGTAGTCCAATAAGCAATGAAGCCATGAATGTTTGTGGTGCTGACGCGGGCCGTCACGCCGTCAAGCTTTGAATTGTGCCAGGCAATCGGGAAGGTGATGGTTGTATTTTGCAGAACGCTGAAATCGTAGGCGTTGTTCGTGTACTTCCAGAAATAGTCGGCGTCGATCAAGATGTACTTGCCAATACCCTGCTGAAAACCGGCGTTATATTGATTGCGGCGGCCCGGTAAAATCGCTGGGGCCTGATTGGCTCCCAGCGCCGCCAGAGCCTGGCCGTTGGTAAGCCCGGATGCGCTCGAAAGCAGCAGATTTTCGTTAAACGGAGTTTCAAAAGTTCGCGAGTAAGCGGCCCGTAGCACAGTGTTAGTTTTTTTGACGTTATAGGAAAGGCTGATACGCGGCTGCGCGGCGCCGTCGGAAGTCAATCCGTAATAAGTATCGCCGCGAAGGCCGACGTTCACGAGAAGGTTGCCAAGCGTAATAGCATCCTGTACGTAAGCGGCGAATTGATTGATGTTGTGCAAAGCACGGTACTGAAACAGTCTGCCTCCCCGCGAAAGATCGAAGGGAATCAGACCGGGCTGCAGATTTTGATTCGCGGAATAGCCGAGAGCTTCACACCCATTAGGGTCTCTTAGCGAAGGGTCTGCGACCGGGTCGCCGTTCGCGTTGTTGCACACGGCATTCAACGCCGGATCAGTAATGCCGAAATCGAAGGACTCAATGAGGCGGGTCTGCTTTAGATCGACACCGGCTTTAATATTATGCCGGCCTTTGTTGATCGAAAGATCGCTACGAAGGCCATAGTTCAGAAGCTGTCGGCTCTGGCTTTGCGTGGATGGAGTATCAGCGAAAGGATCGCGGCTTGGATAATAGCTGAACTGATCCTTGCGGGCATAAAGGTTCGCTGTGAGAAGCATGTGGGAGTTGAAGGTGTGCTGGTAGCCAGGCGCGAAATTCCAGGTCAGCACCTTTTGGGTCTGGTCTTGGCGGAGCTGATCGTAACTGTTGGGAATCTGTATCCAATTACGGGCGGCAAATATGTTCAGGTGGTATACATCGATGGCGGTCGGCTGGTAATCGAGACGGTCAAAGACAGTTTGATTGTTACCCTTGTCGTGAAACGGAGTAAATTCTGGACTGTCGAGGAAGCGTCCGCTGCGTGAGCCGTCGAGTGCGATAAAATTGCCGAACTTTTCGTTTCCAAAACCGTAACTGACCTCGCCGCCTACAGAACCAAAAGTTCCGTAATACGTTTCAATGCTGCCGAATTGCTTACCCGCCCCTAGACCGGACCGGGTTGTGATTTGATCAACCAAGCTGCTTTTGTCGCCAAATTCAGCATTGGGAGCGCCGGTGGTCATCGACATACTCTGAATAGCGCTGGTCGGAAGCTGAGTAGAGAATACTTTGCTTTGCTGATCGCTGATGGGCTGGCCGTCAATCACGAAACTGACTTGAGCATGATCGCCAAGCGGATGAAAAAAGCCGTTAGCGTCCGCCGCGACGCCTCCGGTGCTGAACGTAATAGCTTGACTGAGACCGGCTCCGGGATCAAAGACGGGGAGTTTCGAAAAGGTGTTACGGTCAACATCCACGTGAGCCGTGGGATCATTCTCAACCAGGTCGGTGCCTGCGGCTTCCACTTCCACCGTGGTTGCTTCGCTAGCCAACGCCAATGCTGCCTGGACCTTGATCGGCACTGAGTTGCGAACAATCACATCCTGATTGAACGCGGAGAAACCGGGAGAAATAACGGAAAGATGGTACTGGTTTGGCGGTACGCTGATAAACCGTATTTTTTGATCGGAGCCTGCTTGCGCGGATCGCGAATAACCCGTAATAGGGTTATTTAATGTGGCTTTGGCGGTTGGAACGACAGCCCCGCTAGGATCTAAGACAGAAACTTCGATAGTGCCGGCATTTCCGAGAGATTGAGCCTGTGCCAGCGTGTACACGAGCCCTAGAAGCAAACAACTACCGAAAACGAGGCGCACCATGGACAAACTTTCATATTTGGGTCTAAAACAGAAGCTTACCGCTTCATGGATTGAAGGGAGCCTAATGTATAAGGCGGAAAACGCAGCTTTCAAGTTTCTCTTTTAATGTTTTTAGGTTTTCAGACAGCGACTGCCGTAACGTTGGCACCGGCGAGTTTAGCTAATGTATTAGCAGCATATTCGCAATCGGCACGGGTGACGTCCATGTGAGTAACCATGCGCATGTGAGTGGCATTGATGCCGTTGGCGAGAATGCCTCGTGATTTGAGTTCCTGGCTGAAGTCTTTGGTTCCGGCACCAAGACCGCTGACATCGAAGATGATGATGTTGGTTCTGATGCGGGAAGGATCGAGCGCGATGCCATCGATAGCGGCAATTCGTTCCGCTAAGAAACGGGCATTGGCGTGGTCATTCGGTAAATGTGCCGGGGACTCTTCCAAAGCGATGAGACCTGCGGCGGCAAGGACACCGACCTGGCGCATTCCGCCGCCGAGGCGCTTGCGGTAAAGTCTTCCTTGTGCGATAGCTTCGGCCGTACCGACAAGCAGGGAGCCGACGGGAGCGCCGAGCGCCTTCGATAAGCAGAACATAACGGAATCCACATCACGCGTTATGCGCGACACGGGAACGTTTGTAGCGGCAGAGGCGTTGAAAATGCGCGCGCCATCCATGTGAACCTTCAGCCCGCGCGCATGAGCCTCCCCGCAGATTTCGTCGATGACAGGGAGATCATACACCGTTCCGCCCGCCATATTGTGCGTGTTCTCAAGTGAGATAAGATTAGTGGGCGCGTTGTGAGGACTTTTGGGCCGTAGAGCGGCTTCGACCCCCTTCCAAGTCAGAAGACCATCAGCAGTTGAAACCGTACGAGGCACGCAACCAGCGAACCAAGCCATCATGGAAAGTTCCCAATCGATGATGTGAGATCGCGCTTCACAGATGATTTCCTCGCCGTGGCTGGTGTGGAGTTTGAGGGCGATGGTGTTACCCATGGTTCCGGTGGGCACAAAGAGAGCCGCTTCCTTGCCGAAAATTTCCGCTGCTCGCGACTCAAGACGGTTGACGGTGGGGTCTTCGCCATAAACGTCGTCCCCCACTTCGGCGCTGGCCATAGCAGCGCGCATCTTCGCGCTGGGACGGGTTACAGTGTCACTGCGGAGATCAATGAAACGCGGATCTGCCATGTAAAAAGGATAACTGGTAAAAAGGATAACTAGTGACAAAACAGGAAGGAGGCATAAGCCGAATGAAACTTGGATTGATTAATTCCGCTTGGCTGGGGACACCCATCGGTACCGCTCGGGGGATTCAACTCACGAAAGAGATTGGTTTTGACACCATCGACGTTTTTGCGGACCCGCTGGAGATTCCTCCGCAGGAAAAGAGAACGATTCGTGAAACCTGCACGGCTGCCAAACTGCCGGTCGTTTCCGTGGTCTGCTGCGCACTGGGCATCGCCGATTTCAATACGCCGGTTCGGCGGTTCCATATCCATCGAGCCAAGAGTTACCTGGAGTTCGGATATGATCTTCAAGCAAAAAACTTGTTGCTGGTCCTCGGCGAATACCTCTGGAATCAGGAAGTGATCGCTCCGTCAGATCAGTGGAAGTGGGCTGTCGAAGGCGTTGCAGAACTCGGTTCTTATGCGGAGCAGCTTGGCCTTGAGATCGCGGTCGAGATTGAGCCGTTTGCTCTTTCCCTTGTGAATAACGTTAACAGGATGGATCGGTTTTTGAATGATGTTGCGCGTCCCAATGTAAAAGCCAACATCGACGTTTCTCATTTGGCGCTCGCCAAGGATGGAGCAAGCGAGATATCACGGCTTACCGGACGAATTGCGCACGCCCATTTATCGGATTGCGATGGAAGAAAACATGGCGATTTGCCTCCCGGTCGAGGCGTCGTGGATTTTCCTCCTTATCTCAAGGCGCTTGCCGAGTCAGGCTTCGATGGAACCGTCAGCATTGAGCTTGAGTATTCACCGGAACCCAGCAAAATCGTGGATTGGGTTCGCGAAGCATACCAATCCGCCAACAGCCTGATGGCATCACTCGGAATTCGTGCTAATCATGGGTAAAACACCTCAACTTCGTTGCTACATGAACCTGATGGCGATGGATTCGCTCCCGGAAAGCTCGACCGGGTATCAGGGCACATTTGGGCAGAGGATGGAGTTCATTCGCGACTCGGGCTTTGCTGGCGTGCAGTTTGCTGATCCCGGCGCTACGGAGCAGCTTTCGCTTTGCCGGGCGCTCGGCTTGGGAATCGTGGCTAGTGGCCGTGTCAATGCTCCAGAAGACGCGGCGAGGCTTGCTGAAAAGTTTGCGGGAGACGGGTACGAGTGCGCCACTCTCCACGTTGGCTGGGGCTTGGAAAACGGCGACGAGGCTGCGCGCCTGATTGAAGGCATTCTGGAGGCCGCGCAGCGCTGGCGCTTTCCGCTCTACATCGAGACGCATCGCGCCACAATCTGCCAGGATATGTGGCGTACCGTCGGCTTTGTTCACCGTTTTCCGGATATGCGATTCAACGGTGATTTCTCGCATTGGTACACCGGCCAGGAGATGGTATACGGCGGCTTTGAGATGAAATTAGCATTTATCCAGCCAGTGCTGGAACGAGTGCGCTTCCTCCATGGGAGAATCGCGAATCCTGGGTGCATCCAGGTTGCGGTTGATCTCGATGCGCCTGAGAAGCCGTCTTATGTGAAACACTTCGAGCAACTCTGGACCTCATGCTTTCGCGAGTTCCTGCGAGGGGCGCAGCCAGATGAACACATCTGCTTCACCCCGGAGCTTCTTGCCCCTAAAATTTACTACGCCCGAACGTTTATGGACAAAGAAGAGAGCGATCGCTGGCAGCAGTCTCTGATCCTGAAACGTATTGCCGAGTCATGCTTTTCACAGGCGCGCTTTTAGTACCCTGCTATCCTTCGATTTATCTAACTTGCCAGCGGTCTCGCACCCCGTCCGTACGATCCGGCTCTGTTTTCTTTTATGCGGCTTCGATCCTCAGTTTTCCTTTTTGCTTTTGCCCTTTCTCTTCCT
>JBJMGL010000105.1:0-9389 GCA_045807985.1 Bryobacteraceae bacterium | reverse complement strand
GTTGAAATCAACCGGCTGACCGAGGCAATCTCCATTGCACTACCGGCTCCAACGCATAAGAAGCATAGTGAAGACGATGAAGAGGAAGATAAACCAAAGGCTCCACAATCACAAAGTCTCCCGGTCGGGAGTTATGTCATTCGCATGGATCAGCCCTTTTCGCGAGTGGCCGATGCCCTTTTAGATCGTCAGTATTGGTCGCCGGATGATCCGCAGAAGCGTCCTTATGATGATACGGGCTGGTCGTTTCCGGATTTATTTAACGCTAAGGCTATTCGCGTAACGGATCGCGCGATTCTTTCGGCCAAGATGGAGAAAATGGCGGATTTCGGCCAAATCAGCGGCCCCATTAATGGCAGCGGGAGTCTGTATGCAATCAATAACTCGGGCCAAATTACCATGGCGGCGCTTCCTTACATGCTGAAAGGAGCGAACATCTCGGTGGCGGAAGAAGCGTTTGAAAGCAATGGGCGGCACTTCGGAGCAGGCTCTCTTCTCTTGGAACAAGTGGATAACGGCCGTCTGCAACCGACGCTACAGGAGCTTGCTTTAACGGCGTACGGCTTATCAGCGCGCCCGAGTATCCGCACTCATGCCGCGGCGGCTCCGCGGATTGCTTTCATGCACACTTGGCTGGGCACGCAAACAGAAGGCTGGTGGCGTCAGGCTTTCGACCGCTTGCACGTTCCTTTCGAGTACATCAGCACACAGGCCGTATCTCGTGAAGGGGACTTGCGTTCCAAGTATGACGTGATCATATTCGCGCCCGTTGGCCGCACATCGACGGAGCAGATTGTCAATGGCATACCGATGTGGGGAAACGCTCTCCCGTGGAAAAAAACGGCACTCACGCCGAATCTTGACAAGACAGACCAAACAGACGATATGCGGCCGGGACTTGGTTCGTCCGGCGTGGCGCGCCTGCGGGAGTTTGTCGAAGGAGGCGGTCTATTGATTACATGCGAAGATACCGCTCAGTTTGCCATTGAGGAGGGTTTTGCGCCGGGCGTGTTTGTAACGCCACGCAAGAGCGACAGAGTCGTGGGAAGCGTACTGGATGCGGTTCCCGTGGATAAATCACAACCGGTGGCGTACGGTTATGGGCCGAATCTGGCAGTTTATAGCGCTGATGGGATGTCATTCACCGTCAGCAACCTAAGCGTGAACCGCCAAATCCTGACCGATAAAATGTATAGGCGGCCCACAGGCCGGGGTGGCCCTGAGGAGGAAGATGTTCCCGGGAATCGTTCCGTGGTAAAGGCGGAGCCTCTCCCATCGCCGAAACCCTGGCAGCCCACGCCGCTCAATGAGGAACAGACGCGCAACAACCCGTATGTGATTCCAGCGGAGTATCGTCCGAATGTGATCTTCCGTTATGCCGAAAAAAAGGGGCTTTTGCTTTCGGGACTGCTGGACGGCGGCGAGTCGATTGCGGAGCATGCCCTTGTGGTAAACGCGCATCTTGGCAAGGGAAACGTGCTGCTATTTGCAAATAATCCGGTATATCGCGGCGAGACCATTGGCAGTTATCCGATGGTATTTAACGCCATTACGAATTTCGATCATTTAAACGCGAAAGCAGCCACAAGCAAGCAGATAAGACCGCAGCCGACGTTTCCCTAAGCGGCGGTAATAAAATCCTGGAAGATCTCGTTTGAGAGGAGGACGCCTTGCCGGGAAAGCCGCAGAGTACCGCCTTCTTCCTCAAGCATGCCGACGTTTGCCCATTTGGCGATGGGATCAGCAAATTTCCGCCGTTCTTCGGGGGTGGGAGTAATACCGCGCATCAAACGAAGCCCGACGAAAAAGCGCTCTTCCAGGCGATTGGCTTCTTCTTTGGATGGACAACGATCGGGGCGGAGGTATTGGTCGAGGGTATCGGGATTACTCCAGCGATACTGACCGTCAAAGGAGTGAGCATCCAGCCCAAAGCCAATATAAGGTTCGAGCTGCCAGTATTTCAGATTGTGACGCGATTGCCAACCAGGGCGGGCGAAATTAGAGATTTCGTAGCGTTCGCAGCCGTTGCAGGCGAGACGAGTGACAGCAATCTCATACAGCTCAGCGGTGAGTTCGTCACTGGGAAGCGTGCGGGCGCTGTAACGAGCGCCGCCCAGCAGAACCTCCTGCCCGAGACGGCTGTCTTCATCAATCTCGAAGATATAGACAGAGACATGGGGAGGATCGAGGCGTTCGATCCAAGCAAGAGATTCGTTCCAGGAAGCGCGTGTCTGGTGAGGCAGCCCGGCAATCAGATCGAGATTGATATTGCGGATACCCGCCCCTCGGAGAAGTTCCAGATCGCTTTTGACGATTTCAGGGGTGTGGCGGCGTCCGGTGCTGCGAAGTTCAGCCATGTTAAAGGACTGAACGCCTAGGCTGACGCGATTAATACCGGCCTGGACCCAACTGCTTACCCTTTCTCCTGTTATCGTTCCGGGAGCGCATTCCAGCGTAACTTCAGAAAGCCGCTCTTTGGGAATTGCGCTCATCACATCGTGCAATACCTCCGGAGCCATCAGGCTAGGAGTTCCGCCGCCCAAGTAGACCGTATCCGGCGGGGCATCCCACGCATGAGAAGTAATTTCCTTTAAAAGAACCTGCTCGTAGCGCGACCGGCTTGACGGCTGGTAAACATCCGAAGCGAAGTTACAAAAACTGCACTTCTGATTGCAAAACGGGTACGAAATGTATATGCCTGTCACTGCGGTTACAGCGTCACCTCCTCGCCTGTTTGCTGGCTGATCGCCGAGGCGATGAGGTCGTCGAGAGACTGATTGGTTTCGGGAAGAACGAAAGTCTGACGGCTACCGTCCCAGGCCAGTTTGAAGCTTTTCGAGTGCGCCGAAACCCAGACCTGACGAACCGGCGCGTTGGGGCTTACGACAAATTTGGCTTTCGGCTCTTCGAATTCAATCGCCAGCGCGCCGGCGTTGAAGTCAGGCTCAAATTCATAGCGGTCCGAAGCGGCGGAGAGTTTTCGGTAAAGAGATTGCAACGCATTGTCGGCGCGCGTCTTGAATTCCTGTTCGTCCATGGCTTATTTCTATTCTCGCCTGAGTTGCACTGCGTATCAGCTAATGCAACTTATCGACCAGCATGAGATCGGCCACCTCTCCACCCGCTCGTGACAGCAGCAATGCACCATTGTCGGGTGTCACTGCAAACAGAGATCCGCGAACTCGCGGTACCACAGCGACCTTCCTCACTGTGCCGCTTGAAAAATTGAGGAATGCTATTTCATCGGCTTCAGGAACAGTCGAACCGGGCTGAAAATAGATCCCGTCACCTGTGGGTTCGAAGCGGCGTGTCCAGATCGAATCGATAATCACAGCTTCGGACCCACCTTCCACGGCACGCTTCCAAAGGCTTGCTTGTTTGCTGTCCGACTTTGTGTAGTAGAGGAACCGCCCATCGACGGATTCACGCACCTTGTATCCGCCGTTCGCCGTAACCTGATTGGTTATGCCAGTGGCGAGTTGCGTTTTCCAGATCTCCATTCTCCCGGAACGCTGAGAGCAAAAGTAAATCCATTTTCCGTCTCGCGACCAAGACGGTAGAAGGCCGCCCGAAAAATCCTGGGTGATTCTCTTGACATAAGTGCCTTCGGGATTGGTGATGTAGATATCCAGTTGACCCGCTGCGGGATTATCAAAAACTATGGTCTTGCCATCTGGGGACCATTGTGGGCTACCGGAAGGAGCGCCGTGGAAATCAGTAAGCTGCCTAGGATTTGAGCCGTCCGCGCGGCAGATCCAAAGGTTCATGTCGCCTGAGCGTTCCGAAACAAATACGATTGCGAGACCATCAGGTGAGAGGGCGGCATCCATGTCCCGGCGGGTCGAAGCGATTAGATTGACCGCTGAGGATTGGCGATGGTGGCTGAGCGGAATTTTCCAGATATCATAGTCTTCTACAAATCGCGCAAAGGCGAGTCGGCCGGTTTTGGCATGCACCACTGGCTCGTAACCGTCGTCGCCGAACCCAGGCAGCCGTTGTGGAGCGTCACATCTCTTGACCGGACATGTCCAGAGCGCCACGTGGGCCCACAGGCCGGAACTAAAGATAATTGACTGGCCGTCTGGACTCCAAGCCGGACTTCTGGTGTACCGGTGCAGAGAGGTGATTTTCCGGGGCTGGTCCAGTACCGTGAGATCTGCCGTTATAGGCATCGCATATACTTCACCTGCAGAAACATCCTTCGTCCGGACAAATGCAATTTGCGATCCATCGGGCGAGAAGGACGGATCGGAATCGCCGCGCAAGGAGTTGGCAGGAAAGGTCAACTGCCGCTTTCGGCCATCATCCAGCCGCATGGCAAATAGGGCGAGCGCCTGCGACCTTGGGCCCTGATCGGCAAACACCAACTGTGCGCCATCGGGAGACCACGCAACAAGAGGACCTGGATCGCCTATCATATACGGAAAAGGATTGCGCACGTCGATTAGTTTTCGCTCTGTCCCGCCTTGCGCCGGGATGACGATCAGCTGTGCGCTTAATTCGGCAACACGGACGAATGCTATGAGCTGCCCATTAGGAGACCACGCCGGGCCCAGATCCGAAAAAGAGCCGGTTGTGAGCTGGCGCCGCGGCTGGTCCTCCCCGATAGCCTTTGTATATATGGCAAAATTGCTCTCGCCTTCCTTGCTCCAGGAAAAAGCGACCTGCTTGCCGTCTGGCGAAAAGTTGGGGTAGTACTCGGAGCCGCGATACGCAGTTAAAGGGACCACAACCGGCAATTGGTTGGAACGCATCCAGCGCTTTATTGGGACCAAGCTTATGACAGCGATAAGCGCTGTAAGAACGCTCAACCGGACGGCTATTTGCATCCGCCTGCTCGGGTGGCGCTTTAGAGAATGGTCCAGAGTCCCGCTCCAGTGGGGCGAAATTTCAGATTGAGAGACGAAACTGAAAACCGGTACGTAGGTGCCTTTCGGCAGCTCGATACGCACGCTGTCGTTCTGCCCTTCGGTTTCGTAGTATTCCTGCAGTCGTTTTCGAAGGCGCCCAGCTATTACGCGAACAATGGGATCGACCCGCGGATCATAGGATGCACCACGGTCAAACACCTCGGCACCGATGACAGTCTCTTTCAGTTGACTTTCGCGGCCAGCCAGCTTTTGTTCAACAGCATAGCGGAGAAAAATCGAAAGTTGTCGCGAATGAGCGAATTTACTGCTCGTGGTAATACGGGTGAGTTCTGCTTGAACTGCGTCTGCTGCTGGTTCCTGCAACGCCGCAGTCATTGCTTGCAGTCCTCCGGAGCAGTTCCGCGTAGACATGATACTTCGCAGGATCAGATTATCACGTGTGTGAAACCGGAATTATAGGCGCGGTGTTTACCGTAAACTCTACCTCAAGTTACTGCCTTTAGCCAATCTGTTCAAGTAATGTCGGCTTAGTAATTCGGATGGCGGCCCTTGAGTAGCCGAGCATACGAATGCAACTGCTGAAGGAGGTTTTAATGGCAACACAGACAGCACCGCTCAAGACAGAATCCAGGGAACAAGACGCGGTGGTTAGGGCTATGCAGGGCTATGTAGATGGAGTGCGACTCGGTCAAAGCCAGGTGATGCGCCCCAGCTTTCATTCCGCTGCCACGATTTTTGGTTATTATCCAGGCGGGGTTATGGCGAGTCCGATACAGGCGGTATTTGATTGGATCGACCAAAATGGACCATCGCCCAATTTACGAGCCGACTTCGTCAAAGTGGAAGTGTTGGAGAGCATCGCATACGTTCAATTGGAGGTGCAGGATCTCTCGGGCGCTTTAACGGGCGGGAGTGTACGCATGTCGGACGTATTTACGCTTCTACAAACGGAAGAAGGCTGGAAGATCGCCCATAAAGCGTTTCACTGGCACAAATAGTAAAAGCACGTTTCAGTGTGGCAGGGAAGGTGTAAACAGACTATTCCCTGCCAAGCTTAACAATGGGGTTTGAATTCTTGAGCAGGCCTGCATCAGGTTTGTGTAACTTTCATCGGCAAGTTATCATCCTCATACTGCACCCTCACCTATGGAGTCTTCGTGTGTTCGTCAAACCATCATTCCTGGCACTAGCAAGCTCTTTGGGGATTATCTTTACCATTTTCAACGAGTAAGCGGTTTTTATCCGCAGCATTTTTCACACTGGGACGAACTGGTGAGCGCGGCGCGTCAGATGCAATTTTCGGATGAGCGGCGAGCACAGATCGTTGCGGCCTTGCGTCCACAGAATCTGGAATCCGCATCCCTGGCAAAATTAGCGCAGCCCGGAACTGTTGTCGTGGTAACAGGCCAGCAAGTCGGGTTACTATCCGGTCCGGTCTATACAATTTTCAAGGCGTTAACAGCCGTCAAGATTACGAGGCAGCTAGAGCAGGAAGGCGTACGGGCGGTTCCTGTTTTCTGGCTGGCGACGCAAGACCATGATCTGGCTGAAGTGGATCATGCCTGGGTTTTCGATCAACTCGCAGCGCCGTCGAAAATAGCGTTGAAGCCGAGCAGCTTGAGCAATGTTCCGGTTGGCAATGTCGAGATCGGCGACTTACAGATTGATGAATTGCAGAAGGCGCTCGGAGATCTTCCGTTTGCTTCGGTGGTTCTGCGGAAGGTGGCGGAGTATTACCACTCAGGAGCAACTTACGGAGGCGCTTTTCACTCCTTTTTGAAGGATCTGTTAAAAGATTTCGATTTGGTTTATTTAGATCCTTTAACGCCTGCGGTTCGGACCCTGAGCGCGCCGTTTTTGGGCGAAGCGGCGGAGCGTGCTTCCGAACTGACCGATGCGCTGCGCAAACGAACAGCGGAACTGGAGGCGGCAGGTTATCACGCCCAGGTACATTTGGATGAGGGTTCGTCTTTGTTGTTCTACCTGGAGGGCGGCAGGCGAACGGCACTGAAGTACAAGGATGGCAAGTTCAGCACCAAAGACCGATCCTTTAGCGCGGCTGAACTGCAAGGGTCGGCGGAGCAGTTATCACCGAATGCGCTATTGCGGCCGGTGATGCAAGACTATCTGTTGCCGACGGCGACTTACGTGGGCGGCCCCGCAGAAGTAGCTTACCTGGCCCAGAGCCAAGTGCTGTATGAGCGTTTGTTGCGGCGCATGCCGGTTGTGTATCCGCGAAACAGCTTTACACTGCTCGACGAGCGGGCAAGCAAGCTGCTGGCGCGGTATGAGTTGCACGTGGAGAACCTGCTGGATTCTCAAGATCGCGTGAAGAGCGCGATTGCCAGTAAGCTGGTACCGCATGATTTGCGGCATGAGTTATCGGCGCTGCGTTCGGACCTGACCGGCGCATTGAGCGGTTTACGGGAAAAGCTGCTGCAGTTTGACCCCACGCTGGCGTCAGCCGCGGAGAAGAGCATAGCAAAGATCTCGTATCAAGTGGATAAGCTGGCAGGCAAGACAGCGCGGGAAACCATGCGCCGGGATCAGCGAGCCGTCCACGACGCCGA
The DNA here is from genome assembly GCA_045807985.1 of Bryobacteraceae bacterium. GTDB lineage: Bacteria > Acidobacteriota > Terriglobia > Bryobacterales > Bryobacteraceae > Bog-105. The sequence continues at coordinate 1,948 of JBJMGL010000105.1, read as the reverse complement.
TTATCTGTTGAACCTAATCTATCCGCAGCGGCATTTGCAGGAGCGTTTTTACTCGATTGTTCCGTTTCTGGCAAAACACGGGTGGGATCTGCCGCAGCAGTTGTATGAGCAAACCCAGCTTTCCTGCCCGGATCATATGGTTCGGACGATCTAACGAGCACTCTGCAAATTCGTATAATGACGGTGTTTGAGGCTTTTTCCTTTTTGCTTTCTCCCTTGTGCTGCCGTCCTTGCTCTTTGGGCTGATCAGGCGGGAGAGTTGGCATCGCGTGCGGAGCAGCAAGCCCGGAGCGGTGACGCTTCGGGAGCTTTAGCCACGCTGGACAAAGCTTTGAAAGAGCCTCCTATTTCAGCAGCTTCGGAAGACAAAGTTGGATTCTTGTACGCCGTGCTAGGGCACAGTAGTGAAGCAATCGATTGCTTTGGGAAGGCGATAGCCAAAGATGCGAAATATGCGCCGGCACACTATCACTTAGGAGTGGCGCTGTGGCTGACGAAAGAGTACGACCGGGCAATGCCGGAGTTGGAACAGGCAGTCCGGTTATCGCCTCAGAGTTTTGATTACCGGTATCGCTTGGGGTCGGCTTATCTGCAGACAGGCAATAATGAGAAAGCAGTCGCGGAACTGCGACAGGCGGTTGGGATTGATGGCACGAAGGCGGATGCCTGGAGTTCGTTGGGGCGCGCACTGCAGGAGAGTCGGGATCTGGCTGGCGCGGTGAAGGCTTACGAGCAGGCTGTGAAGCTTGATCCGGCGGACTATAACACGCGGAGCGACTACGCAACGGTCTTAATTGAGACACGGCAGGCAGACCGGGCAATTGAGGAGTTGCAATCGATTCTGAAACGCGACCCAAAGAATGCGAACGTGCGAGTGAACTTAGGCTATGCCTATTTGAAAAAGGGCGATTTCGATCAGGCGGCTGCGGTCTTTCATGAGGCTCTGGCAAATGACCCGAACTCGCCTGCAGCCCACTATGACCTGGGGATTGCGTTGAAGATGAAGGATCAGATTGATCTAGCGCGGAAGGAATTTCAGGAGGCAATCCGGCTCGATCCTTCCCTGCCCGAGGCGCACTACACTCTTGGTATCACGAATTGGCAAGCGGGTGATTTTCGAGGAACGACCGAGCAGATGCGGGCGGCTTTAGCGATACGTCCCGAGTATGCGGAAGCGCATTATATGCTGGGGATTGCGCTAAAGCAAAGCGGAGATCTGGACGGCGCGATTCCGGAGCTAAAGGAAGCCATACGCTTGGACCCAAGCACTCCGGGACCCTATAACACGCTCGGGCAAATTCTGCGAATCAAGGGCGATCTGGATGGCAGCAAAGAGGCGTTTGCCACAGGCGCGCGGCTGAAGCGCGACAAAGAATCGCAACTGGCGAACACGCTGGAACAGGGTATGCGAGGCGGGACCATGCCGGTTCCGATGGCCGCTCCGAAGTCCGCCACGGCACAACCGCGAAACTAGGAGTATATGGTTTCCCGCCGGGGTTTTGTGAAGTCGTTGTGTGCGACTTTGCCTGTTTTTTCATTTGATCAATTGCTAAAGGGAGCGCCCCTGCCAGTGCAATTCGTCAACGTGGCCCGGCAGGCTGGCCTCCACGCCAAGACGATTTTTGGCGCGGAGTCGCGCAATAGATATCTGCTGGAGACAACCGGCTGCGGCGTCGCGTTTTTCGATTATGACAATGATGGCTGGCTGGACATCTTCTTCGTGAACGGCACAAGATTCGAGGCATCTTACGCCAAAGGAGCGGAGCCCATCAGCCGCCTTTACAAAAACAACCGGGATGGCACGTTTACCGATGTCACGGTAAAAGCCGGGCTGGCTCGCACGGGCTGGGGACAGGGCGTATGCGCGGGTGACTACGATAACGACGGGCATGAGGATCTATTTGTTTCTTACTGGGGAGACTGCGCGCTCTATCACAACAACGGCGAT
>JBJMGL010000104.1:0-12557 GCA_045807985.1 Bryobacteraceae bacterium | reverse complement strand
ACGCCACCGTTCTCGGCCGGGACCCTGGCATCGATGTAGCCATCCTCAAAACCGAAAATCTCATCCACAAGCCCCTCGAAAAAAGCCAATCCGATACCCTCAAAGCCGGAACATTAGCCACCGTTGTCGGCTTGACAATTGATGCCGGACCCACCGCCAGCCTAGGCATTCTAGGAGCAGTGGGAGGACCGCGCCGCACCTGGCGCGGAGGAAGCCTCCATCAGTTCCTGCGGCTCGATGTTAATCTCTACCCATCCCAATCCGGAGCCGCCGTGGTGGACGCCGAAGGCAAGCTCATCGGATTAGCCACTCCGGGGCTCTTGCGCCACTCGGCTCTAGCAGTCCCCGTGCAAACCCTTCACGCTTTAACCGAAGAACTGGAAAAACAGGGAAGAGTCCGGCAAGGCTACATCGGAGTAGGGCTGCAGCCCGTCGCCATTCTCTCCAAGCTACGCGAAAAACTGGGCACTGATGCGGAAACGGGTCTGATTGTCCTCACGGTCGAAGCCGATTCCCCCGCTGAAAAAGCCGGCATCATCATCGGAGATGTCATCACAAAAATAGGAGACAACACCGTTACGCAAGTGGAAGACGTGCAGCACGCCCTTCGCGGAGACAATGTGGGACGCGAACTGAAAGTGGTTCTCCTCCGTGGCGGCGAAGTAGCAGAAGTCAATCTGACCGTTGCCGAGCGGGCAGGGAAGAGTAAGTAACATGCCCATACCTGTACCGGGACGTTTAGGGGAAGCGCTGCGAAGATCAACCGTCCACGTTCGTGTCGCCGGTGGACGGCAAGAAGGCAGCGGTTCCGGCATCGCTCTCACAGGCGACTGCGTACTAACGAACGCTCACGTTGTCAGAGGAGGGCCTATCACCGTGGAGTGGTGGGAAGGCAAAGCAATGGCCGCCACTGTCACAAAAGTAGACCGTCACCGGGATCTAGCCCTATTGCAAGTCCCAAAGCTGGAAGCCCCTCCCGCCACGCTAGGCGACTCCAGCCGCCTCAAGGCGGGAACTCCCGTGATCGCCGTCGGCAACCCGCTCGGTTTCATCGGCGCTTTATCAAGTGGCGTCGTCCACGCCCTGCGCCCTCTCTCGGGAGGAGGGCCAAAGTGGATTCACGCCGACGTGCGGCTCGCACCTGGCAGTTCCGGAGGACCACTCGCCGACTTCGCAGGCCAAGTCATCGGCATCAACACCATGATTGTCTCCTCAGGGCTGGCCCTAGCCATTCCCAGTCGCGCGATCCAGAACTTTCTCCTGCCTGCCGCTAAACGCAAAACTCTCGGCGTGACAATCCGGCCCGTGCAAGGGAGAAATGGCCAAACCGGGCTCATGATTTTGGAAATCGAAGAAAACAGCGCCGCAGAAAAAAGCTCGCTCCTGCCCGGTGACATTCTCGCCGGAGCTAATGGTCACAAATTTCGTGATACCGATGACCTGCAATCCGCCATGGACGAAGCCGCCGACGCTCTCTTGCACGTGGAGTTTTATCGTGCGGGCAAGCCGGAACTCCGGCGCGTTGCCGTCGAATTAAAACAGCAGGTGGCAAACGCCGCTTGATCCGTGTTGCCATTATTGCCGACTTGCTTTCGCACGCCCACGCCCTTGCGGATCTTCTCGCTCAAGACGAACGCATCGACATCATTGCCGCCAGCGATCGTTTCAGCGCGGACCTGGAAGGAATCGAGGACATAACAGACGTGCTGATCGTAGCGGGTCTTATGCCCGACAAACTTCCTTTCCGGGGACCGCCGATTGTGATGATCAACGACGGCCCTGTTAGGGAAAGTCTCTTTACACAGGACGTGCGTGCCTGGCTGCCGAACAGCGCCTCGCGTGCGGAATTACTAGCTGCCATTACAGCCGCCGAAGTCAACCTCCACGTGCTGACGGCCGATCAAATGGAGCGCAGAACCAAAAACATCCCATTTCCTGCGAGGGACGAAACAACAAACGCCTTAACCCGAAGAGAACTGGAAGTATTGCGAACGCTGGCGAACGGCTCCGGCAACAAAGAAATCGCCGATCAGCTGGGAATCTCCGACAATACCGTTAAATTCCACATCGCGCAGATCATGGCAAAGCTCGGAGCGCACAGCCGCACCGAAGCCGTAGCTATCGGAATGAAACGCGGCTTGGTAGCTGTTTGATAATTCAAGAATCAGCGATCCGTACTGGCGTTAATAAAAGCTCACCCTTGCCCCACACCGTCTGCCGGCCCACCCCGCTCCAATATCCCGCTTGGAGCCAAGGCACAAACTCATTCAAGTTCCCCTCATACTCAGCCCACCCGACAAAGCCACCGATGGAGTGCTGCTGCCCCGTGCGTGAACTTCGCCGTCGCACCTGCTCCCATTGCACTTGATAATCGGTTAGCCTTACCGTCTTCGAACGTGTGCCCATCGTTTTGAAATCAAAATCCAAAGGATGCCCATAGAGCGACGCGAGTGTGCTGATCCGGTCCCGAACGCGCCCGAACAAAACCGCAAACTCGGGAACCCTGCTGATCGAACCTTCCGACTTCAACTCTGTGGGAGTTCGGAATTCAACTCGAAGGCGCTCCACCATCCCGTGAACGGGACGAAGATCAATCTGCAACGGCGCTGGAAGAGCAGCGGAGTGGTAGCCGCCTTGACTCCACACAATCTCGCCAGGACTGCATTCGAGCGTTAAAGCCCGCACGGCAGTCAATTCAACGGGCACACGTCCCGGACCTAAGCCTTCCCGTGCGAATTGCAAAAACGCCAGGATGAAGTACGCCAATATCTTCTCGTCCAGATCGAATAAATGGACATCCAAGAAAAACGTGTCTCCCCGCTGGAAGGAGCGTTCGTCGAGACCTTGTGGCCGCAGTACAAACGGCCTGGGCGCATCGGCAAAACCGCTCGGGCCACCCATGGATTGCGGCTCAAAGATTCGAGCGTAGGGATTGCTTGGCTGCCCGTCACATATGCGCCGGAAAATCTGTCCAAAGGCACCACGAAAGATATTGCCCGCCATGCCGCGAGGAAAGAAAACTGGACCCCGAGCTTCAAATTCAAAACGAAAAGCCCTGAAAACGAACACCTGAGTAAATTCTTACACTCTGGACTCCATTGACCCGCACTACTTAAAACCGGAAACCTACGGACCCCACGACCGTTCTTGGTTGTAAGAAATGCGTTCCGCTAAACGTAGACAGGAAATTGTAAAGAGAAACTTTGTTCGTCAGATTCTCCACTTGCACAGAGGCAGTAATACGACGCGGACCCTCCCCGTGGAGCAGGTTATCGGTGCCAATGCCGACGTTGAAGAGGTGCCGCGGTTTCACTCGATCTGGATTGTGATCCGGATTTTCTGTTCCCGCTTGTGGAAGGGTCAAAAGCGTGGAAGTGCCTCTTCCCGCACAGTTCACAACGGGCGTTGTGTATGTCGCCGCTGCCCCGTCGCACGCGAAACCGATGGACGCCTGTTGCGCGGCGCTCAAAGTAAGAGCCTCGTCCACGTCTGCTAAGCCTGCCATGAGCCCGCTGTCATAACGCCAACTGAACGAAATCCACTCGGTGTTCTTGGGCCTCTGATACCGGACTAACACGGTCGATTGAAATGCCTGGTCGTGATCGATGCGGAACACCCCGGCTGGAACATCTGACGTGTTCAGCAGTCCCCCGGTCTGATCCGGAAAATAGCGGGCGCGTGTGGCCGAATGTCCAGTAAGTCTGGAATCCATGAATGTTGGTGGTGCTGATCCGCCCGGTCACGCCATCCAGGTTCGATTTGCGCCAGGCAATGGGGAACGTAATTGTCGTGTTCTGCAGTGTGCTGAAATCATAGCCGTTGTGGGTATATTTCCTGAAGTAATCGGCATCGATCAGAACGTATTTTCCGATGGTTTGTTGAAACCCTGCATTGTATTGATTGCGCCTGCCGGCGGGAATCGGCGGAGCGGCGTTCACGCCCAGGACGGAGTCGGCGACTCCATTGCTAAGACCGGTAGCGCTTGATAGTAACAGATTCTCATTAAACGGAGTTTCAAAAGTGCGGGAGTACGCCACCTGCAACACGGTACTTGTCCTCTTGACGTTGTACGCGAGACCAATACGAGGGGACACGCCGTTATCGGCTGTCAAACCGTAATAGGTATGCCCGCGCAGCCCTACATTGAGAAGAAAGTTACCTAACGTGATCGCATCCTGCACGTAGGCCGCTTTGTACTGGAACAGAGATCCGTTTCGGGAAAGGTCAAACGGGATCAGGCCCACTTGCACGTTGGGATTGGTTGTAAAATCCGAGTTGCCGCACGAATTGGGATCAACAATCGCCGGGTCCGTCACGGCGTTGCCGTTGGCATCCAGGCAGGGCGCATTATAGGTCGGGTCTGTAATGCCGAAACCAAACTCTTCGAAAAGCCGGGTCTGCTTGAAGTCGATCCCGATCTTGATATCGTGACGGCCTTCGTTGATTGAAACATCGCTACGTACTCCGTAGTTCAAAAGCTTGCGATGCTGTGCCTGCGTCGAAGGCGTATCATTCAAAAAGTTCCGGCTCGGGTAGTAATTGAAGTCATCTTTGCGGATATATGGGTTCACCGTTAAGAGATAGTGAGCGTTGAAGACATGTTGGTATCCCGGCGCGATATTCCACGTCAGCACGCGCTGCCGTTGATCCTGCGCTAGCTGATCGTATGAATTGGGAATCTGAATCCAGTTGCGGGCGCCAAACAGGTTTAAGTGGAACGCATAGCGGGAAGTCGGCTGTAAGTCAAATCAATCAAAAATGGTCTGGTTGTTGCCCTTGTCGTGAAAGGGCGTGAATTCCGGAGTGTCGAGAAATCGTCCGCTTCGGGTGCCGTCTAATGCCAGGAAGTTTCCCATCTTTTCGCTGCCAAAACCCAGCCCGACATCGCCCCCCATGCAATGACGAAGTCCTCGGCTTCCAGGTGATCGGCCACCTCCTTCGCCGTACGAGCCAGCAATTCCCCTTCTGACTGCGCCGAGGACCCCACATTGGCAATCCGGCTCATACACCCATCCAGATCTCGTCGCAGGAAGAGCTTCCGGCTGACGGAGGAATGCACAAGGCTTTTAACGTGAGCAAACAAAATCAGGGACAGACAGGCAGCAACAAGAGCAATGCCGGTCAAGAACATACTCGATTGCATTGCCTGTAATAACGCGATGTGCCGTCCCAGGGTCAGAACGATGATAAGATAGGTAGCCGCCAAGCCAGCGTTGATTAAGAAGCGGACAAACGTATCAAGAAGCAGGAATCGATAATCCTGCAAGAGAACAATCAGTGCGACCGGAATTCCGATATGGTGCCAGGCAATTTCAGCTGCCCACGGCGACCTGACATGCTCATACCCAAAGTGCAGAAAGGAACTGGTGAAAAGGAATGCAAAAGAACGGCAGGAAGTAAACTCAAAATGGCAAAGCTGGCAGTCATAACCAACCCGATGAAAATCGGCCCTCGGCCGTTTGAGGCGAGTGCGGTGAGTGACCCGGCATTCCATCCCAAAGCAAGATAAGCCGAAAGGAGTGACAATCTTGTTTGGCGCACTCCAAAATTTCTCCAGTCCCGGGTAATCAGGATAACGATGAAACCGAAAAGCAGGATTCCAGCCGTATGTCCGACTGTGTTGATCAGAACGGGATCAAGAAGATGGGAATGTCCGGGCATGCTGGTAAAGCTTCTCTTCGATAGCCGTGAACAGATGTATCTGAGAGAATCTGCCCGCCGAAGCAACCAGTATCGCCTCTTTCGGTCCACGTACTGTGCGATTTCCGGCACGAGTACGGCGGACACCTTAGGATCTGGATGTTTTACTACATGCAAACGAAAGAAAATACGGCATCTATCAAATAACGGGTACAGCACGCGATAAGTCGCTGAAATGCAATTGCAAAGTTGTCTCCACAAGGAAGAGACAACCGTATCGATGATGAAATTTCTAGCGCTGCACAAACACACTCTATGGGTACTGGCCGCAGCTATAGCACCCCTCGCGAGTGCCCAAACGGTCCAGGACACCAATGCTCATGCCTGGTTTATGTATTTCGGCGACCATCCTGTGAGTGACAAATGGGGCATTCACCTGGAAGGTCAGGCCAGACGCGCCAATACTGGCCTGACCTGGCAGCAGCTCCTACTCAGGCCCGGCGTGAACTATCAGCTCAATCCAAACCTCATGTTGACGGCTGGCTACGCTTACGTGCGTTCCTGGCCCTACGGCGACTATCCCGCCAAGGCCCCCTTTCCCGAGCATCGCTTCTTTGAGCAAGCTTTAATCAGACACAAAATCAAGCAGATTCCAATCCAACACCGGCTGCGGCTGGAGCAAAGATTGATAGCAACTGTTCCCGCGCCACAAGCCGAAGTGGAAGGCTGGCAGACCCGCAACCGTTTCCGCTACATGCTGCGCGGAGATATCCCGCTTCCGATGAAAATCAACGGCCAAAAGCGCTTCGGAATCGCCCTCTACGACGAATTTTTCGTCCAATTCGGCGCAAACCGGGGTATCCGCTATCTCGACCAAAACCGAGCCTATGGAGCCCTAACTTACAAACTCACTAAATCCAACCGCCTGGAGTTCGGCTATCTCCACCAATACATCCCGCAGCGCAACGGCCTCATCGTCGAACACAACCACACCCTGCAATTCGCCTGGTTTTCCGTTACGCCCTTTAGAAAGCGGCAATGAACTCAATGCGGAGTATCACATTCTGAGCCTTAAGACGAAGCGCCACCGGAGCTTATGCGAGCGCAAATCATTCAAGCCGGCCAGCCGAAAAACAGACAATAAATCCACCGCTGTCGTAACCTGAAATCAGAGGTCGAAACGGTTTGGCTCATCACCACCATGCTCCAAGTACCGGCAGGGTTCTCTACATCTCACTAGGGGCCACGCTGGCGTTCACCCTGCTCGAAGTAGTAGCCGGGTTTCGCTCCCATAGTCTGGCGCTGCTCTCCGATGCTGGCCATAATTTCACGGACGCCCTGGCTTTAGTGCTTGCCGCCATCGGCTACTACCTGCAAAACAGGCCCGCTAACAAAACCAAGACATATGGCTACGGACGTGCTGGCGTGATCGCTGCTTTTCTGAACGCTTCCACGTTGATCGTTATTTCATTCGTGATTATTTGGGAAGCAGTCGTACGGCTTATTCATCCCGAAGTTCCAGACGCGCAAACCATGATGGGGGTAGCGGCAACCGGACTCGTCCTCAACGCTGGCATCGCCGCCGCGCTTCATCGCGGACACCAGCACGACATCAATATCAAAGCGGCCGTTCTCCACATGATTGGTGACGCTGTCGGCGCGGTTGCCATCATCCTCGGCGCGATTGCCATTCACTACACTGGCCTGATCTATATCGATCCCGTGCTGTCCATCCTGCTCGGATTATTCATCCTTTACACGGCTTGGGACATTACCCGCGAATCGCTCAACATTCTTTTAGAAGGTTTGCCTCGCGGCATCGAATTGAATCAAGTCACGCAAGCCATGAGCGTTGTTGATGGTGTGCTCGATGTGCATGACCTTCACATCTGGAGTCTAGGCTCCAGCAACCATGCCTTAAGCTCTCACGTGCTTATTGAAGACATGCCGCCTTCCGCCAGTGAAACGATTCTCAAGCGCATCAATGAGACACTGAAAAACTTCGGCATCCACCACACCACGATTCAGTTTGAACACGTGCCATGCGTGCTCTCAAGAGAAGATTGTCATACGATGGCGCAAAAACATCGCGCTCATATTCACTAACACTAATCGCCGGAAATCATCTGCAGCAGGCGCTGCCTGAGCCGGTCCGCCGCCTCGCTATCGGAGCTAATCACAAGAACCGTATCATCCCCCGCGATCGTCCCCACCACCTCAATCATTTCCTCGCGATCAATACTCACCGCCAGCGGGCTGGCATTTCCCGGCGAAGTCTTCAGCACCACAAGGTTCTGCGCTACCCGAATATCCTGCAAATATTCGTCAACAACATCCCCCAATTCTGGCCCGCTCGGCTCCGCGGAAAACCGCCTGTAGCCTTCCGCTGTCTTGACCAAGCCTAATTCCCGCATGTCCCGCGAAAGCGTCACCTGTGTCGTTTGAATACCATGCGCGCCAAGCTCTCGCGCCAGCTCATCCTGTGTATAGATTTCCTTGCTGCGGATAATTTTCAGGATCTGGCCATGCCGAAAACTCTTGTTCATCCTTTATCCAGTTGCTCGCGCATGCTCCCTAAGCGCTGTTCTGCTTCACCCATCGCCCGCGCCACAACATTCGGTCCCGTGCCGCCCGGCAGTTCACGGCTCTTCATCCCTTCCGAGGGCCTCAGTAATCGCGCCATCTCCGGCTGGAACTCCGGGGCAAACGCCGCCAGCGTTTCTGCCGTCCAATCCGAGGGCTGCTTTCCCGTCTTTACGCTTTCCAGCACCAATTGGCCCACCAGTTGATGCGCACGGTGAAACGGCACCCCGCTACGCGCTAATTCCTCCGCCAGGTCCGTCGCCACAACCCAGCTTTCCTCTGCCGCCTCCAGCGGCTTCGCTTCATCGAGAACAACCGACTCCGCTACAACCATCGCCATCCGCACCGACCCTGAAGTCTGATGAAACGCATCAAACAGCGACTCTTTGTCTTCCTGCATATCGCGGTTGTAAGTCATGGGAAGACCCTTCATCGTCACGAACAAAGAAGTCAAATCTCCGAACACTCGCCCTGATTTCCCGCGAATCAACTCCAGCGAATCAGGATTCTTCTTCTGCGGCATTAAGCTCGATCCGCTCGTCACGCCATCCCCGAGCGTCATCCAGCCAAATTCCTCGCTTGAGTAAAGAATCCAGTCTTCCGCCAAGCGGCTGAGATGCAGCATCACAGTGCTGCACGCATACAGAAAATCCAGCGCAAAGTCCCGGTCCCCCGAAACATCCATGCTGTTGCGCGTCACGGCGGGAAACGCTAAATCCTCCGCCATCGCCTGACGGTCAAACGCAAATCCGCTTCCTGCCAGCGCCCCAGACCCGAGCGGCATCACATTGATCCGCGCCCGCGCTTGCGTCAGCCTCTCGGCATCTCTGGAAAACATCTCAAAATACGCCAGCAGGTAATGCGGCCACAAAACCGCTTGAGCACGCCGCAAATGCGTGTACCCCGGAATCACCGCATCCGGGTACTTGTTGGCAAGAGTTAACAGCGCCTCCATCAACCCCGCCAATTCCGATAGCAGCGTATCAGCCGCCGCGCGAAGATAAAGCCGGACATCTAAAGAAACCTGCTCGTTCCGGCTTCGGCCCGTGTGGATCTTAGCCGAAAGCGACCCCACCTTTTCACCGAGCTTGCGAATAACAAACGTATGCACATCTTCGTCATTCGCACCCTGGAAATAGCTGTCGTCCTGCGCCTCCCGCCGGATCTCCGCAAAAGCCGAAACGAGCCGCTCGCACTCATCCTCTGTCAGAATCCCTTGCGCGCGCAACGCTCTCGCAAACGCCTGTGATCCCTCCACATCCGCGAAGATCAGCTTGCGGTCAAACTGCAAAGACCCCGAAAACTGCTCAAAAACTTCCGATGGCCCCGTTTCAAATCTTCCGCCCCAAAGCTTCATCGCCATTACTTCTTCAGCAACGCTTCGACCTTGATTGGCAGCCCGACAATGTTGATAAACCCAAGCGCATCTTTCTGGTCATAGCTCGCGCCCATCGTGAAGCTCGCAATGTCCAGGCTATAGAGCGAGTTGGGACTCTTCCGGCTTACCGGCTGCAAGTTGCCCTTATATAGCCGCATCGTCACTTCACCCGTCACCGGCTCCGAAACTTTGGCAAAGAACGCATCCAGCGACTCGCGCAACGGAGTAAACCAAAGCCCGTTATAAACCATCTCGGCGTAATCCAAAGCCAGCTTCTGCTTGTAGTGCAGAGTCATCCGGTCCAGCGTTAACGCTTCCAACTCCCGTACCGCTGCCATCAGAATGGTCCCGCCCGGCGTCTCATAACACCCGCGCGATTTCATCCCGACAAACCGGTTCTCCACTAAATCAATCCGCCCAATCCCATGCTCGCCGCCGATCTGATTCAATTGCTCCAGCAACGCGACACCGCTCAGACTGCGTTGCCCATTCAGCGAAACCGGAGCGCCGCCCTCGAACCCGATTGTCACATCCAGGGGTTCCGCCGGCGCGTCCGCCGGGCTCTTGCTCAACATCCAGACATGCTCCGGCGCGGCATTAGCCGGATCTTCCAACTCGCCGCCCTCATGCGAAATGTGCCAGATGTTCCGGTCCCGGCTGTAAATCTTGGTGGTTGACTGCGCAATCGGAACTTTGTGCGTTTTTGCGTATTCAATTGCATCCTCGCGCGACACAATATCCCACTCCCGCCAAGGCGCAATCACCGGAAGATGCGGCGCAATGGCCTTGTAAGTCAGCTCAAATCGAACTTGATCGTTGCCTTTTCCCGTGCATCCATGCGCCAGCGCATCACACCCCCTTTGCAGCGCTACTTCGGCTTGGCATTTCGCCAGCAACGGCCGGGCAATGGAAGTTCCCAGCAGATATTTATGCTCATACACGCCGCCCGACCGCACCAGCTTCCACAAATAATCCGTGACAAACTCCTCGCGCATATCCTCGACATACACCTCGGAAGCGCCCGTTTTCAGAGCCTTCTCCTTTAGCCCATCGAGTTCCTCACCGCCCTGCCCAATGTCACCGCACACCGCCACCACATCGCATTGGTAGTTCTCTTTCAGCCAAGGAATAATGATGGAAGTATCCAGCCCGCCCGAATATGCCAACGCAACCTTTTTCGCTGTCACTTTATTCATAATTGTTTTTTAACTTTGGAAGACACACCTGTAGTGAATGCAGCCGCACACGCGCCCACACAAGCGCTGGGGAAAACTGAAATGATTGATTACTGCAACAGCATCAGCAACAATGCTTTTTGCACATGCAGCCGGTTTTCGGCCTGATCGAACGCCACGGACTGCTTCGACTCCATCACGCCATCCGTCACTTCCAACCCGCGCTTGGCTGGCAGGCAGTGCATAAAGATGCTCTCAGGGCGCGCTTGCGCCAGCAAATCCTCATTCACCTGATACGGAGCGAAAATCCGCTTGCGTTCCTCCGCTTCCGTTTCCTGGCCCATGCTGGCCCAAACATCCGTATAAACCGCATGTGCCCCTTCAACCGCCGCCTTCGGGTCATGAGTAATCTCAATGACCGCGCCCGTCTGCAATGCCAGCCGCTTCGCCTGTTGAACGATACCTGCATGCGGCTCATAACCTTCCGGCGTCGCCACCGAGCAATGCAAACCTAATCGCGCACCGCACAACAGCAGCGAATGGGCAACATTATTGCCATCGCCTACATAAGCCAGCTTTAATCCGCGGAGGCGTCCAAAATGCTCCTTGAGCGTGAACACATCCGCCAGCGCTTGGCAAGGATGATACAGATCACTGAGCGCATTCACCACCGGAATTCCCGACCAGCGCGCCAACTCATCAATCGTTTCCTGCGAAAACGTCCGCGCCACAATCGCATCCGTCCATCGAGCCAGATTACGTGCCACGTCTTTCAGCGGCTCACGATCTCCAACCATTCCCACTTGCGTTACGCAATCCCCGCCCAGTTGCTTAATCGCCAACTCAAACGTCATCCGCGTGCGCAGGGAAGGCTTCTCAAACAGGAGAGTCAAATACCGGCCCTTCAGCGCGGACGCATACCGCTGTCGCGACTGCTTCACCTGCTGCGTTATATGGAGCAAACCACCCAACTGCTCGGTGGATAGGTCCAAATCATGTCGCAAATTCGGAACACCAACCTGGGATGCTTGTTTGTATAAGGGCGCGGTCACAACTCTCCTCCTGTTATGAATTTTTATTCAATATAATGAATAATTACACAAAACCAGTTGTGATGCAAGTGCAGCCATGTCGAGGGTAGTACCTTGGGCTGCGGTGCTGGGCTTGTGAATTATTCAGGTTTTGTTTTCAGCAACTTAGGTAGGGTGGAGCAGAGTTAGGGAAAGTTTGTCAAGCTAGAGCGATTCATGGAAACCTTTGCGGATTAACTTAAAAGCATGACAAGGACTTTCACCTTCGTTTGCCCACCGCTGACGCTACAAGTGAAAGAATCTTTAATCACGGCTGAATGGAACATCACTGTTCAACTAGTGCGCTTGCCGCCGTGCCAAGCAACGATACATCAGGCTGACGAAGGATCTGCCAAGCAAACAGCAATAGCAATGGCCCATGGTATGTGTGTGCAACACAAAATCGATTCGCCGCCATGTCTGGAGAATCCGCAATGGATGTTAGCGAAATGAGCCGAATCCCCCTCACTTTAGGCAGGGGGAGGAAAGGCGTCTTATCCTGGTCTTGGTAGTTCTGATTCTTGTGATGAAACTGGCTTTTGTAGCAACCTGAACATGTCCATGAAGCTGCGCCGGGTATACCAATTCCGTATACGCCCCACGGCTGAACAGGAAAGGCGGCTTCGCTTCCAGGCGGGTGCTCGCCGCTGGATCTGGAATTGGGCGTTGGCACGCAAGAAGCAGTACTACGAAGAACAGGGCAAAGGTATT
>JBJMGL010000103.1:0-17172 GCA_045807985.1 Bryobacteraceae bacterium | reverse complement strand
CCCGAGCGGCACTAATAAAGAAAAGCTGATTTGGCACCGAAAAGTCCAGTAAACTTCAGCGATATATGAATCAGTCTTCATCTATCTCTGCATCTATAGGGTGCAGTTATGTCGAAAACTAAAACAGAGCCGCGTGTTACTCATTCAGAAGGACAGTCCGGTCAGCCGGGAACTGCTCCTAACTCTAGCCCACTTCTCGGTCAACGAGGAAAAATCGTCCAGGAATACGGCACAGTAATTTATCTTCCTAGCGGATTGGAAGAACAGGTTCGTGTCGATAGTGTCCGCAATTTAAATCAGGTTCTTGCTGACACTATCATGCTTCAAGATATGTACAAGAAGCATCATTGGCAGGTTTCCGGTCATACTTTCTACCAGCTCCACTTGCTTCTTGATAAGCACTATGAAGAGCAGAGCGAGCTTGTGGATACCATTGCCGAGCGGATTCAGGCGCTCGGCGGCGTAGCAGTCAGCATGCCGCATGATGTGGCAGAACAAACCAGAGTGGAACGTCCTCCCATTCATCGGGAAGAGGTTCCGGTTCAACTTTCACGATTGCTAGAAGCTCATGAATTGATACTGAAAGAAGCCCATGAATTCGCGGATGCTGCCGACGAAGCTGGCGATGATGGCACGAATGACTTGCTGATCAGCGAAGTGGTTCGTACAAATGAATTGCAGGTGTGGTTCATTGCGGAGCACTTGGTTGCCATGCCGCTTGTGAAAGCCGAATAGAGTTACGGCTTCGAAGGGGAAGTCGCGGGCAGTTGTGCAAGAACGGAATCCTCATAAGTGATTCCGTTCTTTTCCAGCAAATTACCGATGGCCCGGTCTAGGGCGACTCTCGCTTTGATCCAAACGCTGCGCGCTGTCACTTCCGTGGAGCGAGCTTGCGCCAGATAGCTTTGTTGCTGGATGACCAGGAAATTAGTGGAGGCTCCAACGGAAAGCCGGTCTCTTTCGGCCTCAACCAACTGTTCCTGATAGATGCGGCTTTGAACGGCAGCGTTGAAAGCGGATCGTGCCGTTTGCAGCGCGATGGCGGCATTCTCGACTTGTTCGCGTACTTGATTTGCCAACAGCTGAGTTCTTGCTTGTGATTGCCGCAGTTGCACTAAATCGCGAGCCGCATCAGCTTCGGCTACACGGTTTCTGAGTGGAAGATTCAACTGAATTCCTGCTTGGTAGATCCTCGATAAACGAAAGCCTGCCACGGCCAGATCAGTAGGCGCATTAATCAGTCCCGTGCCCGGCGTTCCGACGATTGTAAATGGAACCTCGGTACTTCCCCGAGTTTGGAAGTTACCGACCAGATCAACTTGAGGGCGCACCGCGTTATTCGAGCCTTTCAGCGCGATTTCATTGCTTTCCACCTGCAAGGAGGCCTGCGCCAGATCGGGCCGTGATGATAAAGCTTCGGAAACCAACGAATCGGTCGAGCGCACCTCATCGGTCGACGGTATGACGATTGGATCTGTTGGAACCACACGCAGATTCGCCAGAACTGGATCAGCTGTTCCACGGCGCGCCAATTGAGTTTTCAGAATTACTTCTTGTTGACGAACCAACCCTTCAGCTTGGATTAGATCCAGTTCACTCGATGTAAGGAGAGACTGTGCGCGGGTCACTTCGAGTGGAGCAAGCGTTCCCTGCTCTACCTGCGCTTTATCATCTTCGTATAGCTTTTGTGCCGCTGCCAGTGTTTCGCGTTTCACTCGAGCGTTTTCATTCAGACTTACCAAGTCGTAGTAAAGCCGTGAAACACCATACACCGTGCTGATGAGTTGCTGATAAAACACCAAGCGGGAGATTTTCCGGTTAATGTTGGCGATACGGATATAGCGCAGGTTGATTTCGCTGCCCCGCCCTCTGAGAAGCGGCTGCGTCACCGTAACGGAAGTGTTGGGAGTGGAGAAAGGATTAAGTGTGCTTTGGTTACTAAACAAGACTTGAGCCGCATTATTGACATCTACTTCCACTTGCGTTCCGGAACGGAAGCCTTGTACCAGGGCGTAGTTGGCAGTGATGAAATTCAGGAGGTTATTTGACGAAGTGGAGGGTGCTCCGTTTCCTATCGTTGCGCCTGTGAGCAAGGCGGTGTTTCTTCGATTGAAGTAAGCGCTTTGGCCGACCAAAGTGGGCTGGAGCGTAGGGACGGCAGGTCCCGTAGCGTAGGGCGTCGTGCCTGCCACGGAAAGGTTCGTTGGAGTTTCGCTCAGCACGTTGAGTGAAGTCAAGTCATTCACCGTCGGAGTGCTGGGCGTTACTGTTGATGCGGCACTGTTGAGAAGCGGGCTCCCTGGTCCACCTACTCCTGTTGGACTTTCCTGCACTGCGTAGTCAATGCCGCGCAGACTTCCGCCACCGGAGGCGCGCAGATTCTCAGTTCCCGCAATGGTCAAATTATAGCGGGCTACTTCAACATCCAGATTGTTTTCGATAGCCAACGCGACGGCATCATATAACGAAAGGTAAATAGCGCCGTCACGCACTAGGGAGCGAGCCCGATCCGCTGGCCCGAGCGGCAGTGCGGGAGCGGTCGGCTTTCCGTAACGCGCGCCAAAGTGCGCGAGCGAATCCATTAGCGGGTAGTCAATTTTCTCGCTCTTTGGATCAACCGTGTTTTTCTGAACGTTTTGCAGAATCCGCGAAGCGGGCGGTGGTTGTTGCCCAAAAGAAACCGTTTGAAAGGTGATGAGGACTGCAGTTAGTACACGCTTCATTATTTCCCGGAACTCGCGGCATTCGAGCCGCTGCCGCTCTGCGCTCCACCAGAGTTTCCTTTTCCGCTCCCGCTGCCCTGCTGGCCGTATTGGCCTTGAGTGCTAGGACTCTTATCACTCTGACCGCCTGCTCCTTGGGCCTGATTACTCCCAAACTGTGGATCGACTTCGACGCCTTCGCGAATTTCGTCTGTTACGTTCGTGGCAATCACATCACCTTCTTTCAAACCGTTGGTGATTTCCGTTTGATCGCCATAATCACGTCCAATCACGATAGGCTGTAGATGAACGGTTTGGTCTTTCACTACGGCAACCACATTTTTCCCATTGCGCACTACGATAGCGGCACCAGGGATAATCAGCGGCGGTTCTCCCTTTACATTAATAAAGTTCACAACGACATACATGCCGGGAACCAGCCTGCGATTGTTAACGACTTGCACTTCCACGAGCAAAGTGCGGGTGTTCTGATCAATAGAAGCGGACGTCCGCGTGACGCGCCCTTCGATTTTGTCGTTTGGCCGTTCCTGGAAAAACAGGGCGGCTCGCCCTCCGATGCGAATCGCCGATGTATAGGCTTCCGGCACGGATACCAGCACACGCAGTCGGTCAACGTTCGCAATGGCAAACATTTCGCCGCCGCCGGCTCCGCCGGTGGAAGGATTGACATTGGAAGACAGATTGCCGGAAGCGCCCTGATTATTGCCTTGTGCGGCAGCGGTCGTCGGGCCAGGATTGCTCGACGGTGAACTTAATCCCAGGCCCGACCCGCCTGCGTTGATTAGCGTTCCGACATCGACATTACGAGCCGTAATGACTCCGCTAAAGGGCGCGGTTACGTGCTCATATTGCTGCAATACAATCAAGCGATTTAGATTTTCCCGGTTACCTTGAATGGTATTTTGCGCGGCCAGAACATTAGCTTCCGCCACGCGGTAGTTGGCTTCCTGCTGATCGCCCTCCTGCCGCGAGAACACGCCCCTTGCTACCAGAACTTTCCAGCGGTTCCAGGTCAGTTCCGCTAAGTGCCGCTGAGCTTCCAGCTGGGCGAGATTGGATTGGCTTTGTGCTAGAGCTGATCGCGCCTGCGCTACTTGCTGATCAAGATCTGGCGCGTCGATCACAGCCAGCAACTGACCTTGGCGCACATGGTCCCCGATATCGACCAGACGCTTGCTGACGTACCCGGAAGAGCGCGCATAGAGGTAGGCCTCCGTGTAGGCAAGCGTTGTTCCGGGCACCGTCAATTCGCTCGTTGCCGGAGCGCGCCGGACTCTTTGCACTTCGACACGAGGGCGTTCGTCCGTGCGCTGCTGCGCTTCTTTATTGATTTCCTGCTGGCGTTGGTGCCGGGGCAGCCATCCGAAGAAAATAACGGCGGCGGCGGCGGCAATCAGCGCCACGGCAAACAGCAGCCAATATTTGGGGGAGTGGCCTGGCCGTTTCCTGGGGCCTTCGCCGGGGTCGTTCTGCCTTATATCTTCTGCCTCTGCATTTAAGGGCTCGTTGATCGTTGCCATACTTACGCTTCCTGCGGACGCGCTCCGCCCCCCTGCACCGGCTTGCCGTCGGGAGTTATCTCGCCTTTGTATTCTTTGTCGATCCGCTCGTCGTAGTCGACCGGCGCTTTCTTCCGGAGCAACGAGTAAATAATCGGCACGATGAACAGCGTGCCGATCGTTGCCAGTAACAACCCGCCGATCACCGCGCGGCCTAACGGCGCATTCTGTTCGCCGCCTTCGCCAAAGGCCAAAGCCATTGGGAGCATACCGATAATCATGGCCAGTGCGGTCATGCAAACCGGCCGCAAACGAGTATAGCCAGCCGCAAGAGCCGCTTCCCACTGATCCTTTCCAGCAGCCCGCTCATCATTCGCAAAGACCACCAGCAAAATGGAGTTCGCGGTGGCAACGCCGATAGTCATGATAGAACCCATCAAGGAAGGCACGCTGAAAGTGGTCTGCGTCAAATAAAGCATCCAGAGAATGCCGGAAAACGCGCCGGGAAGCGCCATCAAGATGATGAAAGGGTCCATCCAGCTTTGGAAGTTCACCGCCATAAGCAGATAGACAATGATCACGGCAAAACCAATCCCAAGCAGCAGGCGTGAGAAAGACTGTTCCATCGTGGTCACTTCACCGCGCAATTCAATGAACGTTCCGCTCGGCAGGTTCTTCTCCGACTTGATAATTTTGTGGATTTCGTCAGCGACTCCGCCCAGGTCACGACGGTCCACGTCAGCATAGACGTCGATCGTCGGCTGAACATTGTAATGATTGACGACGATGGTGGAAGAGTCGCGTTTCAGCGTAGCCAGATTAGCAAGAAGTTGACTGTTGGTTCCGGCGGTTGTTGTCACTGGGGTCCGTTTGAGCGCGTCGAATGAATCTACGCGGTATTGCGGGCTCTGCACCACGACCTGATAATTCACTCCATTCTGCGGATTGAGCCACTGATTCGGCGCGGTTTGTCCGCTCCCCGAAAGCGAGATCAGCATGCTATTGGCGACATCGCGCTGCTGCAGGCCGATCTGTTCTGCCTTTAACCGATCCACGTTCACTTGCACAGTCGGATAGGACACTTGTTGATGGATATGGACATCGACAGCTCCAGGAATAGCTTGCATCTTTCGCATTAGGCTTTGCGCAATTTTGTAATTAGCGGTCGGGTTCCGGCCTACGACTTGCAAGTCAATCGGAGCAGGCAAGCCGAAGTTTAGAATTTGGTTGGTGATGTTGGCTGGAGTGAAGAAAAATGTTTCCTGCGGGAACTTTTCCGTTAGTCTTGTCCGCAATTGCCGGGTCAGTTCTAGAGTTTCGCGCTTGCCGGGCTTCAACGCGATGAGAATATCGCCGTCCGAGTTACTGATGCTGGCATTGTTTCCAAAAGCCAGGTTTATGCCGCCGTTCGGTAATCCGATGTTGTCGAGAATCATGTCAATCCGGTCTTCCGAGATAATCTTCCGGATCTCAGCCTCAATGGCGGCAAAGACCATTTCAGACTGTTCGATGCGCGTGCCCTCCGGCGGAAGCACATGTAGTCTCATCTGGCCTGAATCGACGTATGGGAAAAAATCCCTTCCGATAGCTAATGTCAGCAGCGAAGATCCCAAGACAAAAATGCCGAAGATCACCAGCACGACCGCGCGATGGTGCAAGCTCCACTCCAGCGCGCCCTTGTACCGTTCACGCATTTTTTCGAATTGATGCTCGAAATGCTGGTGCAGCCGCCAGATCCAGTTCTTTGCTTCTTTTGGCTCTTCCTGGCCTTCCTGTTGCTGATAAAGAGGCACTTCCGCGGGCAGCAGATAGTGCATCATGGTGGGCACAAGCGTGCGCGACAAGAAATAAGAGGCGAGCATGGCAAATACAACTGCCATAGCAAGCGGAGTAAACAGATATTTTGCCGCGCCCGTCAGCAGGACCACCGGCAAAAACACGATACAGATTGATAGCGTTGAAACCAGCGCGGGCGCGGCTACCTGACTGGCACTGTCCAAAATTGCGTGGACAAGAGATTTGTTAGGCTCAGCCAAATTGCGATGGGTGTTCTCAATTTCGACAGTAGCGTCATCCACCAGGATGCCAACAGCCAAGGCGAGACCGCCGAGCGTCATTACGTTAATCGTCTCGCCTAGGGCAGCGAGGATGCAGATCGATGTCAGGATCGAAAGCGGAATCGAGATGCAAACGATGAGAGTGCTGCGCCAACTGCCGAGGAAAAGCAGAATCATCAATGCAGTGAGAAAGGCAGCGATACCGGCTTCGCGCAAGACTTCGTTGATGGAGCCGCGAACAAAAATCGATTGATCGAATAACGGCGTAATACGAAGCGCGGGAGGGAGATCGGCTTTCACTCGCGGCAGCGCTTCCTTCACGGCGTTAACAATGTTCAGCGTTGAAGCTTTACCGTTCTTTAGAACCGTTAGCAACGCCGACCGCTGGCCGTTCTCGCGCACCACATTGGTCTGAACAGCAAAGCCATTGCGGATCTGGCCGATATCTTTCATATAGACAATCGCACCATTCGAAGCGCGAATCGGCAAATCGTTCATCTCAGCAACCGTGGAGAGGCTGCTATTTGTCTTAACGAGATACTCGGTCTCTCCGATGCGGGCAGTCCCAGCAGGCAAGATCAAGCTTTGCGCATTCAATGCGTTAGAAACGTCAATACCGGAAAGGTGTTTTGCATACAGGGCATTCGGGTCGAGATCGACCATGATCTGGCGTGATTTGCCGCCCCAGGGAAGGGGGACGGAAGCGCCCTGCACCGTAGCGAGACGAGTGCGAATAAAGTTCAGTCCAAGATCATAAAGATCCTGTTCGGTTAAACCCTGGCCGGAAAGCCCAAGCTGCAGAATGGGGACGCTCGAAGCGTCGTACTTCAAAATACTGGGCGGAAAAATGCCCGGTGGCAGCGCACGCAGAATGGTCTGCACAATGGCGGTGATCTGCGACAATGCCAACTCTACTTTGGCGTTGGGCTGGAAATAGACCTTAACTACGGCGACGCCGGTATAGGACTCCGACTCCATGTGCTCAATGTCATTAACGGTTGTGGTCATGGCCCGTTCGCAGATTGTCACGACGCGCTTTTCCATGTCGTCCGGGGTGAGGCCGTTATAAGTCCAGACCACGCTCACAACGGGAATGTCAATAGAAGGAAAAATGTCTTTGGGAGTAACAATCGACGCAAGAGCGCCCAGGATTAATACCAGTACGGAAAACACCACAAAGGTATACGGACGGCGTAACGCCAGATGAACAATCCACATTTAGAATCTCTCGGGACGAAACAAAGCGATAATTTATACGATTAAAATCGGCTGGGCAAATTGAGCTTAAGCAACGCGGCTGAAATAAGCTTAAAGAATCAGTTTAGCTTTCGCTAAGGGGGCAGTTCCTCCGTGGTGCTCCCAGCGATTGTCAAACTCCTTCTGATTACGTTTGCTCTTAAAAGATCGACGAGATCAGCCTTAGGTTACCGACACACGTAAATCGGCGAGGTTGAGGATCTCAGCCGGAATAGCGAGCCTTCAGAATATTGAGTAAGATAGCCGAAAACAAGCATCTTAGGCTGGAGCTAACCATTGAGTCTTACAAGCCAAACAGAGCTGATATTTCTTCTCCTGATCTTCGTTGTAGGGTTCGGCGCGCTTGCCAAGCGTTTGTCGCTCCCCTACCCAATTGTCTTGGTAATAGCGGGGCTTCTTTTAAGCTTTGTTCCGGAAATCCCTAAGGTCTCGCTAAACCCTGAATTCATTTTCCTGATTGTTCTGCCCCCTCTGCTCTTTTCCGCTGCGTTCGGCACCTCGTGGCGCGATTTTCGCTATAACTTCGTCAGCATATTTCTTCTCGCTTTCGGTTTGGTCGGATTCACTGTTTTCAGTATCGGCGGCATGGCGCACATGCTTTTGCCGGGGTTCGACTGGCGCTTGGGGCTGGTGCTCGGAGCAGTTATTGCCACAACAGATGCCATCGCCGCTACCTCCATTGCGGAGCGCGTTGGCCTGCCTCGCCGCATCATCGACGTTCTTGAAGGGGAAAGCTTAATTAATGATGCTAGCGGCTTGCTTGCTTTAGAGTTCGCGACCGCTCTGATTGTCAGCAATCGGACCCCAAGCGTTGGTGAAGGCCTGGGACGCCTGCTCTGGCTGATTATTGGCGGGATTGCGGTTGGCCTGGTCGTTGGCAAGTTTGTTGACTTGCTGGAGAGACATTTGGAGGATGCACCGGTTGAGGTCACCTTGAGCTTAGTGATCCCTTATGCCGCTTACCTGGCGGCTGACGCGGCCCATTGCTCGGGTGTTCTGGCGGCGGTGGCGGCTGGTTTCTATCTTGGAAACAAAAGCTCTTATTTTTTCTCGTCGACTGTTCGAATTGCAGCGTACGGTTTTTGGGATACCTTCACTTTTGTTCTGAACGGGGTTGTATTCCTGCTGATTGGATTACAACTGCCTTACATTCTCAGCCAGATCCGTTATGTGTCTCTTCATGAGTTATTCATCGACGCTGCTCAATTCGTGGGAGCGGTGATCGCTCTCCGGCTCATCTGGGCCTTTCCAGGCACATATACCGCCTTTCTCATACGCCGCTATGTCTTGAAACAGCCGGAATCATTACCCTCCGCCCGGGGCATCTTTCTGGTGGGCTGGACGGGTATGCGCGGCGTAGTCGCGCTTGCCGCCGCCATTTCCCTTCCTGAGAAGACTGCGAACGGGCAAGCATTTCCGCAGCGGAATATGATCATCTTTCTTACGTTTTGCGTGATTTTTATCACCTTAGTGGCGCAAGGCTTAACCTTGCCCTCTCTGATCCGGGCGCTCGGCCTTTCTGTTCAGGCAACAGATGATGGAGAGGAAAAACTGGCGCGGCATAAGATACTGCAGACTGCTCTCGAACGACTCCACAAATTGCGCAAGGATGATGCGCCAAACCATGCTGAGGTTTACGACGACATTGCGCATCATTATGAGGACCGTTTGGCGGCGCTCGCCCAAGAAAATGGGGAGGCGGATGACCCTCACCAGGAACATCAGGAGCGTTACCGCTCTATCAGCCGTGAACTGCGCAGAATTGAGCGCGAAACGGCCATTCAGCTTCGTAACCGGAAAGAGATTGGCGACAACGTTCTTCACGCTTTAGAACGTGAGCTGGATCTCTTGGATTCGCGCTACTCTCAGGTCTGATTTGCCGTGGAACGGAACACGTTTTACGAGCTTTTCTTTACTATCGGGCGCGCTTTACTAACTGCTCTGGCAGGTGCATAGGGCAAGGCAAGCAGCTCTTTAATTCGCTCGCGGATCGTTTCTTCCTGCATGGACTTTTCCTCGCCCATCGGCGGCGTCTGGTAATGAATGTAGCCCGCGCGATCGATCAATACTAATTGTGGAACGACGCTGCGTTCCATCACACTGAACTGGAGGAATGGCGCCATCTCTTCGCGCCGCACCCAACCCACCGGAAACCCGGCTTGGAAGTTCGACTGGAAAGTGTTGACCAAGGTATCCGCCTGCTGCGGGTTGCGGCCCTCATCCAGACCGTTAATTGCTAAGTCAAGCGCCTGAAAGCCGCTATTACCAAACTCCTGCTGCATGCGCGTCATCACCTTTGATGCCGCTTGACAGTGCATGCAAGTAGTCAGAATAAATTCAAGAGCTACTACTTTGCCGCGGTATTGGCTGAGAAGCTTCTGGCCCTCTTGCGGAAGGGTAAACGCCAATTCAGGCGCTTTTCGTAACGCCCCCCTCTCGCCAGCCGGTAAAGGCGCAGCTAATCCAAACAGAAGAAGGAAACTGATAAGGACTTTCACAATTGAGTTCCCATACCAGTGTACAGATGGAACTCGGATCAGAAATATCGGCTTCCCCCAGTAGCGCGAGCAACGGCAGCCTTACCTGCTTCTCTTGCTTGCTCTTGTACATTACTGACGTCCGCACTTTGACTTGCACCACCACACCGCCGCCCAGCAAGAGACAGCGCTTTTCGCTTACAAGTTGGAACCCAGAATCCAACTCCTGAAAGCCACGATTCAAAACGAGCGGATGATACCGTGCATGAGTCTACTGCTCTCGGCAGCAGCATCCGTTCAGATTGCCTCGAAACAAATCCGGGCTCACAGGTGGTAGCAGATAAAATTCCGGCCTCTCCCAACCAGGCTGGCAATTCAGGGTGGTAATGTCCGTTCGGATAGCAAAAGTGAACAGTGCCCTTTCCTGTTGCCGCCTTAATAAAATCCTGATTACTGCAAATCTCGTTCAGGAACAATGTCTTTTCCATGGGAAGCCGGTGCCGGTGAGTGTGCAGTTGAACATCAATGCCATTGCTTGAAATCTCCGCCACCTCCGACATTGTCATTAGGTGTAGAAGCCGGGAATCGCGCATTTGATCGAGGTCAACATTTAAGCGCGCGGCCAATTTCGCCAGCATGCGGTCTTTATCCTCGGCGCTTACTCCTAAGCGATTTTGCCGAGCGGTTATCAGATTGGAAACGTAATCGATGGATGCCGGTGAACTGAGCTCGAATGCCTTCTCAGTTCCGGTGATGGTACTGTCCTTCAACGTTCGTCCTCTGCCCTTCCAAAGCAAATAAGAGCAGGCTGGATCGAAGACTGGTGTTTGATACAAGGAGTAGTACGTAGTCTGATAGACCGTGGCAGGATATCCAAAGGCGCGCAGTTCCGGCCACGCCCCAGTGTAGAAGTCATGCCATCCATCGTCAAAGGTGAGAACCACCGTCGGTCCATTTAGGGTGCCGGTATATAGGCGTTCTAAAGCAGTGGAAAGAGCCAGGACCTGATAGCCGAAGTCGTGCAGTGTTTGAAGTCGTTGACGAAACAGGCTCCGTGGCATATACAACGTAGGCCGCCACAGATGTTCGTCCGATTTACTGATGCCGTGATAACAAAGAATCAGCAGACGCCCGCTACTTCGCTGAAAATATCTGCCTATCCGGAACAAACCAATTGATCGCGCTGCCTCGAAAAGAGGACTCTTTATGTCAAGAGAGCCCTCTAGTTCCCCCGTCGTTATCACCTGTACACGCGTGCCTTTCTTTTGACAAAGAAGACATAGATGGAGCTTATGCTTGATCCCCGCCTCAAGCCTGGCCAATAAGCTCTAACGTAATATCCCTTGTAAACCCAGTGCTTTCTTAAGAGTAGCTTAGACGTCAGAGCTAAACAATCGAGAATCACGTTGTTTTGCTAGCGTTTTCTTAGACTTAGTACTAGGGCTGAAGCAACGCTAGACTTTGTAAAGTACTATAACACTACTAGTGTACTGCCTACTTGACTGCTTAGGCAGCACCACTATTCAGAATGCGGCAGGTCGTGCTACCGCGAAACGGCAAGGCGGGTTGATCCGATGTTTTGAAGGTACCAATCATAGGTGGATTGAATGCCGTCAGCCAGAGTTATTTTGTGACGCCATCCCAGTGCATGCAGCCGACTGACGTCCAACAATTTTCGCGGCGTGCCATCAGGTTTCGCTGTGTCAAATTTCAATATTCCGTCAAAATCAACTACATCTGAAACCAAATTGGCGAGTTCGGCAATTGTGACGTCCTCGCCCGTGCCGACGTTGATAATTTCTCCTTCGTGATAGTGCTGCATCAAGAACACTGCTGCCGATGCCAAATCATCTGCATGTAGAAACTCGCGTCGCGGCTTTCCTGTCCCCCAAATAATCACTTCCGCTTGCGATTCAACCTTGGCGTTGTGGAATTTTCGAATGAGCGCCGGAAGAACATGAGAATTCCGCAGATCAAAATTATCACCAGGACCATAAAGATTGGTGGGCATCAAGCTGATAGCGTTGAAACCGTACTGCGCCCGGTACGCTTGGCAAAGTTTAATGCCGGCGATTTTGGCAACTGCATACCACTCGTTAGTTGGCTCTAAAGACCCAGTGAGAAGATACTCCTCCTTGATGGGTTGCGCCGCCAGTTTAGGGTATATGCAGGACGAGCCAAGGAATTCTAGTTTCTTCGCGCCATGACGCCAGGCGGCATCAATCACATTAAGCTGAATTGCTAAATTGTCACGAATAAAATCAGCAGGGTAGGTTGAGTTTGCCAGAATTCCACCAACTTTGGCGGCAGCCAGAAATACAAATTCCGGCTGCTGTTCCGCAAACAAACTTTCCACGGCTTCGCGTGACGTAAGGTCCGTTTCTTCGCGTGAGCGAAGAATCAGATTTTCAAATCCTTGGCTACGTAGAAACCGCACAATGGCCGAGCCCACTAAGCCGCGGTGCCCAGCTACAAAAATTCGGCTTTTTTGATCCATACTAAGCCCTTCTCGGCTCTGCCGTCACAAACTTCTTTTCATGAATCAGGCGCTCATCCTCTGCCAGCCGAAGGTCCGAATCGACCATCATCCGCACCAGCTGCTTGAAATTCGTTTTCGGTTCCCAATTCAAGGCAGCGCGTGCTTTGGTCGAGTCGCCTAAAAGATAATCGGCTTCAGTAGGCCGGAAGTAAGCAGGATCGATTTCGACATACTTCTCCCAATCGAGGTCCAGGTAGGAGAATGCTTCTTCCAAGAACTCTCTTACTGAGAATGCCTCGCCAGTTGCCACCACAAAATCTCCCGGTTCATGGTGCTGGAGCATGCGCCACATGGCTTCCACATAATCACCGGCAAAGCCCCAGTCGCGCCGGGCATCCAGATTACCTAGAAACAGTTTTCTTTGTAACCCCATCTTGATCCGGCCCACAGCTCGCGTGATCTTACGCGTGACAAATGTCTCGCCGCGCCGCGGAGATTCATGGTTGAACAAGATGCCGTTCGTAATAAACAATCCGTACGCTTCCCGGTAATTTACGCCGTACCAGTGAGCCGCTACTTTAGAGACGGCATAAGGACTGCGTGGATAGAAGGGCGTTGCTTCGCTCTGCGGCGGTTTTGCCGCGCCGAACATTTCTGAAGAGCCGGCTTGATAGAAGCGGACTTGCCGCCCGGTGTGGAGCACATGATCCCGCATGCAATCCAATACACGTAAGGTTCCCATCGCATCGGCATCGGCCGTATATTCGGGATTCTCAAACGAGACCTTTACGTGCGATTGCGCACCCAGATTATAAATTTCATCTGGCATGGCTGCTTCCACAACCCGCCGCAAGCCAGTCGAGTCCGAAAGATCGGCGTAGTGCAAGATGAGCTTTCGACCCGCTTCGTGCGGGTCCTCATAGATGTGGTTAATGCGAGCCGTGTTAAAGCTCGAACTCCGGCGCACGATTCCATGCACCGTATAGCCTTTCGAGAGCAGGAACTCACTGAGATAAGATCCATCTTGCCCCGTAATTCCTGTAATCAGCGCCGACTTAGACAACTCGCCTCCAAAAGCTATATTCCTTTCAACTGCTACATCAAGCGCATCCCATCAGTGCAGTTGTTTAAGGGATAGCACATTTACTAGCTATTCACGATACTTATTAACGTGTTGTCATGGGCCGGTAGCCCACCCAAGGGCATGAAAATGGGCTCGCTCGCGATAACCTACCAGCGGTGCGAAGCGGCCCAGATCGGTAACTCACTGGATCAGTTGAGGCCGTTAACGTGTTTGATCCGGAAGGCGCGTTGGAACCAAGGAGTGCGCGCCGCCCCTTCTTCCGGAGCGCGGTGGCAGTGCGTGACGGTGCGTCCGTCATTTGGAGCGCGTTCTCCGCTTCCACCACCGGGAGGCAATAGGGAAGAACTATATAATGTGGCCGGCATCAACGTGCATAAGAAGATGTTGGCCGTTGTCGTGGCGAACGCCTGAGATACCGACTTGCGATTTGAAGGCGAGCGGTTTGGGACCACCTGCAGCGAGTTGTGCCGCTTAGCCGCTTGGCTATAAGAGCGTGCGGTACGGGAGGTCGTCATGGAGTCAACAGCAAAGTATGGGAAGCCAGTGTGGCTGGCTCTCGCAGGACACTGCCGACGGCACCTGGCGCAAGCGCGCTCCAACCAGGGGCCACGCGGGCGGAAAACGGATTTTCGCGATGCGCAACGCCTGGTCAGCCGACTGCTGTGCGGGGAATTAGTCCTGAGCTATGTGCCGGAGGCCGAGCAACGCCGCGGGCGCACCCTGGCGCGGACCAAGCAGCAACTAGTGCGAGATAAGGTGCGGCTGCAAAGCCAACTGAAGGATCTGCTGGAGGAAGCGCAGATGAAACTGTCCAGTGTCCTCAGCGATCTGCTCGGAGTCAGCGGGCGACGTATCTTGCGGGCGTTAGCGGAGGGAGAGACCGGTGCGCGGCGGTTAGCGGAGTTGGCCGATGGGCGCTGGCACGTCAGTAAAGTCGATCTGATGGACGCCTTGAGCGCCGCGCCACACGCCGTGCATCGTCAGGTTCTGTTGTTGTATCTAGTGCGTTTGGAGTTGCTGGAATCGCAGATGGCGGTGCTGGACAGCAGTCTCGCACAAGCGCTCGAAGAGCACCGGGAAGCGGTTTTGCGCTGGGCCGAGATTCCGGGCTTGGGGCCGACTCGGCGCAGCAGATCCTGGCCGAGGTTGGCCCGCAGGCGGCCGCCTTTCCCTCGGCGGGACAGTTCGCCTCCTGGATCGGCCTCTGTCCCGGACGGCAGGAGAGCGCCGGGGAATCGAACAACAATTGCTCCCCGAAAGGCAATCGCGCCTTACGTCGGCTGCTCAATCCGGCGGCGCACGCCGCGGTGAAGAAAAAGAGCAGCTCCTTCCAATTGCTGCTCCGGCGCTGGCTGCCGCGCCTGGGCTACAAGAAAGCCATTGGGGCGATTGCTCACCGACTGGGCCGGTTGATCTGGAAGATTCTCCACGAGCGCGTGCGCTACATCGAGCACGGGATGGCGAGCACGCCGAAAGCGATCCAACGACGGCGACACTATCTGGTGACCCAGCTTCGGAAATTGGGCTACCAAGTCGCACTCACGCCTTTAGCTCCTGTATCCGTCGAGTGATTTTCGACGGTGAGTTCGGCGTAATAGTCCTGCAGAATCACGCAGATCGCCTTTCGGGCAAGGGGGAGTCCGAAAAACCATCCCTGGTTTTCCGGTGTGTTTGCCGGAGCCGCGGGCGGGAGCGAGAGTCGCTTTTCCGTGATTCTTAGAGTTGAATGCTTTACCAGCTTGTTCCGTCGAACTCACGTTTGAATTAAGACAGACGAAGGGACGCTTTCGCCCCAGAAAATCTTGCAGTACCGGGAATCTCGGTGTAAGGGTAATGATTCAAGCTATCTCCAGTAATAAGAGAGTCGCGTTCTTGTCGCTAGGGACGCGCACTGGACGTGAACAGTACGCTCCTCAAAAACGCGGCTCCCACTACTAAGTAGGCACAAAAGCAGAGCACGCTCAACAGGATTCATCCAGCGCTCTCTGTTTCTGGAATCCCCAGCAACTCGCGCAATTTCCTCTGACAAAGCAACTCGGCAGGGCTACCGGGCTGTTCGGTACCGAGTGCGATCCGCCACTGATGAATGGTCGGACTGGTTTGATGGACCTCCCCAGGTCAATTTGCCGCCGAACCCTGGCGGATCGCCGCTCATAATCTAACGTGAGTTCGATCTGACAGAAGAGCAGAACTCGTGTGGAATGGGGTAGATGTAATCTGCTTTTGGGCGGCAAACCAGTTCCACTCGGAGTTCTGCCTGGACATGGTAACCGTTTTCTGTGACATCGATGATTTTTGCCAATGCCTCCAGGCCGTGCCCCCTCCTCTCATACCGGCGCGCGACAGTGAAAGGAACAACTCTCGCTCCGCCCGCTTGAGCTTGAGCGAGATCATGACCATTCTGGTCTTCTTTCATGCCTCGCACGATCGCACCTTCCAGCACTTCTACCTCGGTTCTGTGTTGCCGGGCAAACGGGCGGAGTTTCCCGGTCTGCCCAGCGACACCCGCTTTGTGGAACGGATTCCGTTGACTCTGCTGCCTCTCTGCAAACGCGCCAGGGCCCACCCACCGGCATTCCATTCATCGACAGTTTGCCGGTTCGAGTGTGCCATAATCGCCGAATTCCCTGGCACAAAGTGTTGGCCGGGCTGGCCCAGCGCGGCAAAGGCAGCAGGGGCTGGTTCTACGGCTTCCAGCTCCATCTGGTCATGAACGATCAGGGCGAGTTGCTGACCGGCGACCAGTGAAGAAGTTAGTCCGACAGCTCTGGGGCAAGCTCTTTGGCGACCGTGGCTACCTTAGTCAGGAGTTATTCGAGCAGTTGTGGGCGCAAGGTCTGCCACTGATTACGAAGCTGAAACGCAACATGAAAAACCGCCTCATGCCAGTGATGGACAAACTTTTACTGCGCAAACGGGCGCTGATCGAGGGCGTGAACGATCAGTTGAAAAACAGCAGTCAAGTCGAGCACCCCGCCATCGCAGTCCCAACAACGGCATCGTCAACAGAATGGCCGCGGTTGTCGCCTATACGTTCCAGCCGAAAAAACCAGCTTTGGACCTGTTTACCCAACCAGGTAATTCAGAGCAACGGCCCCTATTAGCTACTGTGATGATCTAAATTTAGATCGAACTCACGTTGTATTAACGTGATGTTCCGCTCGGCGGCTTTGGCTTATGGCGACCGGGTGATTGCGCTTATGCTCACGGGTGAGTTGGATGATGGAACAGCGGGAATCCGGAAGAAGCCGCATTTCCCTCGATGCCGTTGAGCGCCCTGCGCGAGATCGAGGCCGATTACGTGGTGAACATCGCCGGAATGAGAGCAGTTCTCACCCGCGTGGTATCAGGAGAAGGAGAAGATACTGTTGGCGAATTCCTGTGGACGACCGTAAACCACTGATTCCACGTACCTCCAACTTGGAGGGCGGCACCTGAAATCAATGATCTAGCGAATTCGCCAACAGTATCAGGAGAACAAAAACGTACTGCAGTCAATGGTGCGAAGATGGAGCCGCAATTAACTGACCTGACCTGCCCGGATTGCAAAGGCACCATCTGGGAGGTAAAGCGTGGAAACGGAAAGGAATATCGCT
>JBJMGL010000102.1:0-10162 GCA_045807985.1 Bryobacteraceae bacterium | reverse complement strand
TGCCGGATACCTGGACCTCAAGGCCGCTTTGGGTTCAGTAAATCAGGTACCAACGGGCGTGACCGCGATCTCTCCGACTGCCGATTACGACAGCACGAGCGGAGACGTGGAACTTTCCTTCGATCCCTCCTCGGTATTCTCGGATAAAGCCCGGTGGGGGGCCAGCTCACTGGACAGTAACAAAGCCCGGTGGGGTGCCAACTCACTGGACAGTAACAAAGCCCGGTGGGGCGCCAACTCACTGGACAGTAACAAAGCCCGGTGGGGCGCCAGCGGAATGTGGAGCAGTTCCGTCCTGGCAGGAAACAAGGCCATGTGGGGAGCTAGTTCCGTCTGGGGAGCCTCCAGCGACGCCGCAGCTAACAAAGCAATGTGGGGCGCCAGCGCTATCTGGACGAATAAGGCGCTTTGGGGAGCAAGCGATAAGACCGCTTCCGAAAGTATTATCATCAATGGAGAACAATAAAAATGGCTCGTTTTAGAGTCGTTCTGCTGAAGCGCCCGGATGTGAAACCACACCGGGCTCTTCACATTCTACGGAGTAACGCTAAAAATAAATAGAGATCTGATCGTCCAAGTACAGCGGCAACCCGCTACTTTGCAGAGACACTGGCAGCTCCTTATAAAACATATGGAACAGTTGGTCATTACGAGCAAGCAACTGTTGGTAAATTTCAATCCGCCTCCTGTCGGGCTCCACAACCTCCCCCAGTCTCATCGATACTTTCTCCATATCGGAGATAAGTCCCATCCGTTCTGCCGTTAAAATGACCGCTCCCCGGCTCGAAGCCTCCGCTTCTAGGCAAGGCTTTATCGGATGCCCGATCGCATCCGTCATCATCCGCAACCAGACAGGCGAGTTCATCAGCGCTCCACCGGAAGCGATCACCTCAACAGGTTCGCCGCACGATTGTTTCAATAAATCATAAATCTGCTTGAATCGCAGCGCCACGCTTTCCAGCATCGCCTGCAGGATCTCAACGGGAGTCGTAGACAAGCTGATCCCCGTAATCATGGCGCGCAGGTCTGACCTCCAATACGGCGAACGCTCACCGGACAAAAACGGCAGTACCGTCAATCCATGGCTGCCCGGTTCCCGTTTCACCATCTCCCCTTCCGCATCCGGCGGCAGATTCAACGTGCGAGTCGCCCAGCCAAACACGCCGCCGCCATTTGAAACGGCCCCGCCCAAAATGGAACGTTCCCGACTTACCCGGTAACACCACAACCCGTACGGAATCGTAGGGTCCCGCTGTTTAACAACAACACGAATTGCGCCGCTTGTCCCGACCATGAGCGCGAAGTTTCCCTGCGCGGTGCATCCGCTGCCGACGTTATTGCAAGCGCCATCGCCGCAAGCGGGATACCAAGGAATACCCTGCCACAAAGGCCACCGTTCCGCAAAATCAGGGCCTAGCGATCTTAACGGCTCATCCAGCGAATCGACCGGTGCGAGCTGAGACCGCTGAACGCCCACAAAATCTAGTACCTCGTCGCAGTAATCGTCTCGATGCCGGTCCCACAGTCCACTCGCTGAAACCATCGAGATCGACTCCGTCGTTTGGCCCGTCAGCTTCAGCAATAAAAATTCGCCCACCGAAAGCCATCGCGCCGTTTGGTGAAACGCATTGCCATGTGTCTCGCGCAGCCACATCAATTTGGCGGGCCAATAACTCGTATGGGGCATGCAACCCGTAGTGGAGTGAAGCCAAGTGGGATCAAACTGATCTCTCAACTCCTGTACTTGCTTCTGCGACCGCGTATCGAACAGATGAATAATCGGAGCAGTAGGCCGATCATCGCCATTAATCCCCACAAAACAGTGCCAGAACGTGCTGATGCCCACCGCGACCGCCTTCCTTCCGCGCGCCTTCATCTGCGCATGAAGAATGTCAAGGCAATCACAAGTCATTTTGAGAAGCAGATCAGGATCTATTTCGACGCCGCCATCCGGGGTGGTAGTCACCCGATATTTAATCTGAGCCCCAAAATCCTCCAAGCGTTCAAACTGGCTGGTAAACAAGAACGCTCGAACGCTGGAAGTACCCAGATCCAAGCTGACAATATTCTCATCGTGTGACACAACATTACTTTAATGCGGCACAGTCTAACGAAGCCCGCAAGAAGCAAACCACTATCGGAAAAGAGTGGACCACTATCTAACGGCTCTCGACAACGCCGCGACGTTCGGCCCGCTCACGGTCTAGTTTCTCCCGGCTTAAAAGCGGGATACCGCTTTGCTCAATGCGGCGGTGGGCCTCCAGCAACTTTTTACCGAGTGGACTAAGAGTACGTTCGCCGTGCGCTATCTGCTCATCAATAATCTCAACAACTGTACGAGAGCGGCCTGGCAACTCACGGGAAGGAGGTAAATGCGGCAGTGTCTCGGCCATTGCCCCATCATAGCGGGATATTCAGCAACGAATCGCTCGTACCGCATAATGATCTCTGATACCCCATGCGTTGGAGCACTCTATTCATCCCCACGCTGCGCGAACTGCCAGCGGAAGCCGAAGTCATCAGCCATCAATTATTGCTGCGTGCAGGCTACATCCGCCAGCTCTCTGCTGGCATTTACAGCTACCTGCTGTTAGCACAACGTTCTCTACTCAAAATTCAGCAAATCGTCCGTGAGGAAATGAACGCCATTGGCGGACAGGAGATGCTTCTGCCCGCTCTCAATCCAGCGGAAATCTGGCAGGAGTCTGGCCGCTGGGAGGTGATGGGCGACAACATGTTCCGCCTGAAAGACCGCTTCGGCCGCGACCTGTGCCTCGCCATGACGCACGAAGAAGTCGTTACCACCATTGCGCGCGGCGAACTCCGTAGTTACAAGCAACTGCCTCAAGTCTGGTATCAAATTCAGACCAAATTCCGCGATGAGCCTCGCCCCAAATCCGGCCTTCTCCGTGTCCGCCAGTTCCTCATGAAAGACGCCTACACTTTCGACATCAACGCCGCCGGCCTCGACCGCTCCTACGACGACCAATACCGCGCTTACTGTAAAATATTTGACCGCTGCGGCCTCAAATACATCGCCGTGGAAGCCCACTCAGGCGCAATGGGCGGCAGCCAGTCCCACGAATTTATGGTGGCTTCCGATGCCGGCGAAGACATCATCGTGCATTGCGAAAGCTGTAATTACGCCGCCAACCTGGAAAAAGCTGTTTCAAAACCTGCTGCTCCTTCGATCTCCGATCCCGAAGGCGATCTCACGCCCGAAGAGTTTCACACGCCCGACCTCAAAACGATCGCGGAACTTTCCGCTTTTACGAAACTGCCCGAAACTTCACAGATGAAAAGCCTGGTGATGGTGGCCGACAATCAACCAGTGCTAATCATGCTGCGCGGTGATCACCAGCTCAGTGAAACCAAATTAGCTGGTATCCTGAAAGCTACGGATCTCCGCCCCGCGCACCCGCACGAAATTAAAGAATGGTTCGGAGCTAGCGCTGGTTCGCTCGGTCCCGTTGGCGTCAAAAACATGCGCGTGCTGGCCGACGAAGCCTTAAATGGCCGCAAAAACATAATCGCCGGAGCCAATCGCGATGACTATCACCTGAGAAACGTCACGCCTGGAAAAGACTTCCAGCCCGAATACTTCGATCTCCGGCAAGTAGCGGAAGGCGACCTCTGCATCAACTGTGATACGCCTCTTAAGCTAACAAAAGCCGTCGAACTCGGCCACATCTTCAAACTCGGCTATCGCTATTCCGAACCGATGGGCTTGCGC
The DNA here is from genome assembly GCA_045807985.1 of Bryobacteraceae bacterium. Lineage (GTDB taxonomy): Bacteria > Acidobacteriota > Terriglobia > Bryobacterales > Bryobacteraceae > Bog-105. The sequence goes on along the minus strand of JBJMGL010000102.1, from coordinate 6,429 downwards.
GTTCTTGGCGAAGACGGCAAGGAAATCACACCTATCATGGGATCTTACGGCATCGGTATCGAGCGCATTCTCACCTGTGCCATCGAACTCTTTCATGACAAGGACGGCATCATGCTGCCGCGTTCTATCGCGCCGTTCTCCGTCGTTATCACGCCCGTCAACTATGCCGAGCCAAAACAGCGCGAAGCCGCCGAATGGCTCTATGCCGAATGCCAAAGATACGGTATCGACGCGCTGCTGGACGACCGCGACGAACGTCCCGGCGTGAAATTCAAAGACGCCGATCTGATCGGCATCCCCTATCGCATGGTCGCAGGCAAAAAACTAGTGGATGGCAAGCTCGAATTTATAGAACGCCGGACCCGCGCCTCCGAAGAAGTGGCTCTAACCGACGCTCTCGCGCACCTGCGATCTAAACTAACTGCGCCTACGCAGTAGCATTACGAATACAATCGCCCGCGCCGGGGTCTCAACGTCCAAAGCGCGCCAACCAACGCCAGCAGAGCACCCAAAATCAACCAAAGCGCATTCTTAAAAGCACCCGCATTCGGAAAGCTGTAAGAGCTAAACAAAAATCCCCGAAACAGCCAGTAAAGAACCAGCGCCGCCCAAACCGGGAACAAAAACCTTAAGATACGAGTCATCGCCAGAACCGTCGAAAGCAACCCCGCAACCGCCAGAACAAAAACCGTTCGAAGCATATGCTCAGGAGCAAACGGAAGCATTCCTAAGTTAAGCGGCTGATGACTAGTGCTCGCCACCAGAGCAATTCCCAAAAGAAACAAACAAAGAAGCAGGTGAAACAAATAGCTATAAAGGCGAAGTAAAAACCCAATAACTCTCAACGCCGTATTCTAACAATTACAGGATTTTCTTCCCCATCGCCGACATCACCAGTTCCACGCCCAGCAGCGCCGTTCGATTCACCTCATCTAATACCGGATTCACTTCCACAATCTCCATCGATACCATCTGACTGCAGTCGCAAATCGTTTCCATCGCCAGATGAGCCTCGCGATAGGTAACGCCGCCCCGCACCGGAGTTCCTACACCCGGCGCTTCCATAGGGTCCACAAAATCCATATCAAAGGAAAGATGAAAACCCGCCGTACCCTTCAACGCAATCCCAATCGCCTGTTCCATTACTTTACGCAATCCGAGTTCATCGATATCGCGCATCGTAAAAGCTGTCACGCCGGACTCGCGCACCACCGGACGTTCCGTAACATCCACATCGCGAATCCCAACCAGCGCCACATTTCTGCCAGCGACTTTCGGACAATAACCGAAAATGTCAGTCAACTCGCGCGGTCCCCGGCCCACGCAGCACGCCAGCGGCATCCCATGCACATTCCCGCTCGGACTCGTCTCCGGCGTATTCATATCCGCATGGGCATCTACCCAAATTAACCCGATCGAAGCGGAACGCTTGCGGAACACATGAGAGACACCCGAAACCGTGCCTACCGCAATCGAGTGGTCGCCTCCTAAAACCAACGGAAATTTACCCGCTTCCACGGCGTTTTCCACTTTGCTTGCCAACTTCTCACAAGTGGCCGCGATTTGCGGCAAATACCTGGCGTTATCGGTACTGGAAGGAGTGCTCTCCTGCTGCGCGACCGAAACGTTCCCCAGGTCCTCTACTTCATATCCCAGTGAGATCAGTTTCTGATTCAGGCCCGCCAGCCGCAGCGCCGACGGACCCATGTCAACACCGCGCCGCCCCGCGCCCAAATCCAGCGGAGCACCCAGAATCGCAATCGTGGATTGCCGCATAGCGCGTCCTATGGTCTCGTGCGGTACAACATACGTGGATACGGAATCGTCTCCCGCACATGCTCCAACCCGCACATCCACGCGACGAATCTCTCCACGCCCATGCCGAAACCGCTATGAGGCACCGTGCCGAACCGCCGTAAATCCAGATACCAATTAAAAGCCTCAGGCGGCAAGTTGTGCTCCTTCAAGCGCTGCTCTAGCAAAAGGAGATCATGAATGCGCTGCCCGCCCCCTACAATCTCGCCATACCCTTCCGGCGCAATCACATCAACCCCCAACGCCACCTCCGGCCGACCCTCATCAGGCTGAAAATAGAAAGCTTTAATCGCGCTCGGATACCGGTCCACCATCACAGGCTGGTCAAAATCCTGCGTCAGCAGAGTCTCATCCGCGTTGCCGAAATCGCTGCCCCACTGAATCTCGCTTCCTTTCGATTGCAGAATCTTCACCGCCTCGTCATAACTCATGCGTGGAAACGGGGCCGTTATTGCTTCCAGCTTCGAAGCGTCCCGCTCCAAGATTTTTAGCTGCTCACGCCGGTTCTCCAAGACCCGACCGACACAGTAAACAATTAACTCCTCAGCTACTCGCTTCACTTCTTCCAGATCGGCGTATGCCATTTCCGGCTCCACCATCCAGAATTCCGTCAGGTGCCGCCGCGTTTTGGACTTTTCCGCGCGAAACGTCGGGCCAAAGCAATAAACTTTTCCAAAGGCCATCGCATTCGCTTCGTTATAAAGCTGTCCGCTTTGCGTTAAGTAGACCTTCTCATCTTCGAAATAATCCACCTCGAAAAGAGTGGTGGTTCCCTCACACGCCGCCGGAGTAAAAATTGGCGTGTCCACCAGAGTGAAACCGTGCGAATCAAAGTAGTCCCGAATTGCCTTCACGATCTCATGCCGCACTTGAATGGCCGCGTGTTGTTTCCGGCTTCGTAGCCACAAGTGGCGATGATCCATCAGAAAATCAACGCCATGCTCCTTCGGCGTGATCGGATACGGATGCTCCTCCGAAACCCGCTGCACCATCTGCGCGCCATCGAGGTCTAACTCATATCCGCCTGGGGCGCGTGGTTCCGCCCGCACCGTTCCCGTAACAATCAAAGAACTCTCTTGCGTCAAATTCTTAAGCTCATTAAAAAGCTCTTCCGGCAGATTGCTCTTTACCGCGACGCACTGCATCAACCCGCTGCCATCGCGAATCAACGGAAAAACAATCTTGCCGGACTTGCGCAGGTTATAAAGCCAGCCCTGAATCTTAACCCGCTGACCTTCGTGGTGACGCGCGTCTCTGATACTAATTAACTGCTCGCTCATAAGCGGTTCACCAATTCATCCGCAATGCGCTTTGCTTCAGTAATCGGATGTTCCATCCCCACCGGCTCTCTTAACTCCAGCAGCAAAGGATATTGATCCCGGCGCGACCCGATCAACTCCATCGCTTTATGCCAATCGATCGTGCCTTTCCCCGGAAACAAATGCGCATCATCTTTGCCATCGTTATCATGCAGGTGCGTCGAACGAATCCGCTCTTTCATCCGCTCAAACTGATCTTCAATGCCGTGCGCCATATGTGCATGGCCAATATCAAAACAGTAATTCAGGTTTAAATGCGTCGCGGCCAGAAACGCATTCAGCCGTTCCGCCCCCGCCAAATCATTCGGAGTATTTTCCAGCAACACTTCCGCTCCTCGCTGTTTGGCAAATACCTTGATCTCTTCCAGCGAAGAAAAAGCCGCATCCCATCGCCGCTCATCAAACTCCTGGCCCGATACTCCCAGATGCTGAATCACGTACCGGAAAGGCACAGTGTCCGCCATCTCCAAGGCGCGCTTAATCTCATCGACCATCACAATGCGCTTGCCTTTAGCCGGTTCAGTAATGTCGATGACTGCCTGCGGTCCGGATCGCCCCCAGCAATCATCCGTATACATCGGCGCGTGTAACGAATGCATCTTCAGTGGGGAATCACGAAACCAATGCCCAAGCTCAATGATTTGAGCCCTGTCGCGATAATCAATATGCTGACGAGCGCAAAAAATCTCTACCGCTGGAAAACCAGCATCCCAAACCCTCTCCAGCCACACCGTCGTCAGGCGGTGCCGCACAAAAAGGTGGGTCGAAAGTACAAGCTGCATCTATCCTATTGTTGACGAAGCTCCATTAATATCCCGCGACTTTGCCGTGCAATCGCGATTCTGTGCCGCCCTCCAGCACGCCGTTGTGAGCAACAATCGCTTCTACCCTGGCCACGCCATCCGTCGACTTCACGTCGTAACCCATCGCTTTCAACGCGCCTTCCGTCCGCGCGGAAAATCCCTTTTGAAGATACAGAACATCCGGCTTCCACTGCAGGTGAAACCGGGGCAAATCCACCGCATCCTGCGCGTTCATGTGAAAATCCAGCACATCAAAGATCACTTCCGCGACACCTGTCGTAATCCTCGATCCGCCCGGCGCTCCTGCCATCATCTCCAGCTTGCCGCCTTTCGTGATAATGGTCGGAGTCATGGAAGAAAGCGGCCGTTTCCCCGGCTCAATGGCATTCGCATCCGCCCCGACCATGCCAAACATATTCGGCGCGCCCGGTTTCGCCACGAAATCGTCCATCTCATCATTCAGCAAAAAACCTAACCCCGGCACCGTAATCCCATTGCCATAGGAATTGTTCAGCGTGTAAGTCACCGCCACCGCATTGCCCTTGGCATCCACCACGTTGTAATGCGTGGTCTCTTCGCTCTCATGCCAGCTAGTCCGCGCTTGCAAATGCTTCGGCAATCCTGGACCAATTAATTCGCTAGGCGTTGCTCTCTCTGCGTCAATCGTGCCGCGCCGCCAAGCCAGATAAGCCGGGTCGAGCAGTTGCTTCACAGGCACGTTATAAAAGTTCGGATCGCCCAAATACTCGCTGCGGTCCGCATAAAACCGGCGCATGGCTTCCGCCTCGAAATGCACCGCCTTCGCCGAATCCGGCCCGTCGCTTTCGTATCCGGTGCCTGCCAGCATTCCCATCATTTGCAGCAACCCCACTCCCCCAGCAGAAGGCGGAGGCGCCGTAATCACGTTATAGCCGCGATAAGCGCCAGTTAACGGCGAGCGCTCCACCACTTTGTAATCCCGCAAATCACTCTCGGTAATCAACCCGCCATGCGCTGCCATCTCCGCCGCTAGTTTCTTGGCCGTCTCACCTCCATAAAATCCCTTCGCCCCTCCTTCCGCAATCCGGTCTAGTGTTAACGCCAGTTCCGGCTGCTTCAACACTTCCCCCGCTTTATATGGATTCCCGTCCCGCAAAAACACCCGTTTCGATTCCGGGTCTTGGTGTAAAGAATTACTCTCGCTGCGAAGAGAAGCCGCCACTGGCTCCGTCAAAGCGAACCCATCTTTAGCCAGCGCAACCGCCGGAACAACAAGGCTCTTCCAAGGCACCCTGCCAAACTTTTGATGAGCCAACTCCAGCCCCGCTACTGTCCCCGGCACGCCCGCCGACTTCCACCCATAGATACTCTCGCGAGTCGGATTCCCATCAGGCCCCAGGTACATATCCCGCGTAGCTTTGGCTGGCGCGCACTCACGAAAATCCAGAAAATCCGTCGTGCCATCCGCCAAACGAAGAAGCATGAATCCGCCGCCGCCAATGTTGCCCGCCACCGGATGTGTCACCGCCAGCGCAAACCCCACCGCTACCGCAGCATCAACCGCATTGCCACCGCTCTTCAGGACTGCCAGCCCCACATCCGCCGCCAGAGGCTCCTGCGCGACGACCATACCATGCGTAGCCCGCACCGGCTCTTTCGCCAACAAACCAGAAGCCGCGAGCGCACACAAAATCCCCAAACGAATCAAATGGCCTGGCATATGCGCCAGTCTAACAAGCGAAACAACTTCGGAATCTGATCGAATCAGAATTACCAGGCTTGTTATCGTGAAGTTGGATAGTGATAACATGATACGAATGTAAGTCAGTCTCCCTGCAGACGAGTACGAACTTGTAAAGCAGCAAGCGCGCTCCTTGGGGATCTCTATTGCCGAGGTCATCCGCCGTGCGGTTCGTGATGCTTTGCCTCACGGTGATGGCGGTGCCTGGATGCGCTTCGCTGGTTTTGTGGAATCGGGCAACCCAAAATCGAGCCAATCGATCGATGAAGTTGTTTATGGCGAGAAAGACTGAGCCTTACCTTGATACGTCAGCGTTTATCGCCTTCCTAGTGCTTAGTTGCATAAGTTGACAATTGTATTGCGAAGCTGGCTGCCCTTGACCTCGCGCTTGCGCCAGCGAAAGGGTTTGGCGTTTGCATTATGATTGCGAACGAAAGCTGCGATTGCCTCGCTCAACTGATCCTTGCTTTTGAAACCGGCGCCCCGCAGCGCCTTGCGCGTCAGCAGACTGAAGACGATCTCCACCTAGTTCAACCAACTGGCAGAAGTCGGCGTGAAGTGAAACTGGACGCGGCCCTCATACTTTGCCAACCAGTCTTCATTCTTCTTGTGCGTGGAGCAGTTGTCCAGGATTACATGGATTTCCTTGTCCGGTGGCTGAGCAGCGAGCACGCCGTCAAGAAAGGCGCGAAAGTCTTCACGTTTTTTGGAGTCGGTGATTTTTGTATTAAACTGGAGAGTGATTTGATGTTGGTCGTGTATGTATTTATTG
>JBJMGL010000101.1:0-17925 GCA_045807985.1 Bryobacteraceae bacterium | reverse complement strand
GCTCAGGTGCTGTGTGGTTTCACGCTTCTCTGATGTCAGTGCCGGGATAAAAGGCCTGCATTCTTGCCGGTGAAAAAATCGATTGCAGCTGTGTCCGATCTCCCTGTGGCCTGATTTAGATTCCTGCAAATAAGAGCGGCTTACGGTCTAAAAAACGTAAGCCGCTCTTAGCCCCTACTTCTGCACCAATCTTTGGATCTCATCCAACTCCCGTCCCGCGTCCGCCCATTTGCCCTGTGCGCTCAGTTCTCGATAACGCGCCAAATGATCACGAACCTGTTGCAGTTTCTGAGGCGCATCACTGGAAATAGCAGGAGCAGCCGGATTTACCGGCATCGCTTGCGCGGCCGCCGCTTTAGGGGTCTGCTGTTGTGCATTCTCGACCGCCGGTCCCTCCCCGCTGGAAGCTTGAATCAGTTGCGCTAACGCCTGCTGGTACGTATCCGCATAAGCCAGCAAATTACCCATCGCCAGCGCAACTTTCTTCAACTGCGGCATACTCGCCTGCGAAGCCTGGATATAAATTGGCTCTACAAACAGAAAGCTATTCTCAATCGGCAGCACCAGCGTTTGCCCGCGCAGCACTTGCGATCCTTGCTGATTCCACAACGACAAATCTTTAGAAATCGTCTGATCCTGATTCACCCGCGCATCGATCTGCATCGGCCCGAACACAATATTCTGTTTCGATAGCTGCTGGAACACCAGCTCACCCAAATGTTCCCCATCGCAACGCGCCGACATAAATCCGATCAGGTTATCTTTATTCGCCGGCGTAAACGGCGTAATCAGCATAAACTCAGGCTGCGTCTCGCCCGGCAAGGTCGCCACCACATACGTCGGCTGTACCGTTGCCGTTCCACTCTCACCTTGCCGGTTGCCGCCAGTCCGGGCCAAATCCCACAAATCGGCGCGATTGTAAAACGTCTCGGCATCGCTCATGTGAAACGTCCGGTAAATCTCCGCCTGAGCCCTGAAAAGTGTCTCCGGATACCGCGCATGTGCTCGCAGGTCCGCGGGCATGGCCGAAGCTGGCTTGAACAGTTGCGGGAATAGCTTGGAATACGCTTGTATCAGCACATCACCCTGGTCAAACACATACAGATTCGTCTCGCCGCTGTAGGCATCGACCGTCGCCTTCACTGAGTTCCGAATGTAATTAACCGTCCGTCCATCTGGCATCTCGATCTCGCGCGAGTAGGGATGAGCATCCGAGTTCATATAGCCATCCACCATCCACACCAGCCGGCCAGCCTTTGTGACTACCAAATAGGGATCGCTGTCCCACACCAGAAACCCAGCCAACGTGGAAAGCCGTTCGCGGATCGCCCGGTGAACCATCATCCGGCTCCGGTCCGTTAGATAGTTCGTCAACAGCGTGTTCAAATCGCCATAATTCAGTGCCGCCGCCAGCCGCATCAGCGGCGAAACAAAAAATCCGCCTGTGCCGCTATACGTTGTGTTCACCGGCTGCTGCGAACCGGACGGATAATTAAACTCCTGCTGCCTTGTATCAACAAATACCGGCTCATGCGCCACCTCGCTGTAGTAGATTTCCGGCTTTGTAAACGTCAAACTAGGCGTATTCACCACCGGCGGCGCGTCTTGAATAAACAATACCGGCAATCCATCCGGCGTAATACGGTTTGCCTCCGCCATCACAATGCCGTATCCATGCGTGTAGATCAGATGCGGATTAATCCAACGGTTCCGCGCCTCGCCCAATTGCCGGATGTCCAGTTCTCGCGGCGAAACCAGCACCTGCCGGATCTGGCCGTCAATGATGTAGCGGTCCACATCCGTATCGGTATAGATATAAGGGCGTAACGGTTGAATCTGCGAAACAGTATCATGAAACGGCCTCCAGTCCCATAGCCGTACATTGTCAAGCAGCGCTTTATTCCTCGCGTAGCTGATCGGAATCTCGGACTTCGCATTCAGCGTCGCTTCCCGGACTTGCTGTTGCAAGCGGTACGCTGAACGTGTCGCCCGAATATGGTGCTCAATATAGGGCCGCTCCAGCGCCAGTTCATTCGGACGCACATAGAGACCCGTAATCAGTGACGGCAAAATAAACCGCACCGGCAGAATCAGCAGCAGCGCCAATGCCACCTTCGCGCGTCGCGCCAGCACCAGAACAGCTGCCGCTAAAGCGCCGAGAATCATCAACCACTGCAAAGGCAGTGTTACATGATCCGCTACCCAATCAACGCCCACCAGGTACGTGCCATGGTCCTCCAGCAGCATGTCATATCGCGCTAAGTAATAGTGAATCGCCAAGCCGAACAGGAACAGCGCCGCTACCAGCCTCACAAAATAGGAGTTGAAAAGGTGATTGAACGAAATCCGCTCAAACTCGAAGGTAATTGTCGAACCGGTTCCCGGCAGACTCCTGCTCAAGTTCTCCGCATTGGACGCCAGCCAATAGATAATCAGCGCAAATACTGCTCCTACCAGGACAATTCGTAGCAGCGTGTTATAAAACGGCAAGCCAAAAAAGTAAAAATGGAGTGGCTTGCCGAAAATTGGATCGACAAACTCGGACGAAGACGGAGGCAGACGCAGGCCGCCGAAAAATCGCACCACCGTCCAACTATTGACCGTCGCATTCGCCACAATCAGCGCAAGCACCGCCAACACCAGCGCGGCAATCTTCGATAACAGCGACCGGCTCAGGAATCCGAAGATCGGCGTCTGCATACTGCCTCGTACGCCCAGCCGGTACGCCGTCCAAAATGCACCGAATAACAGAAAGAATGCGAGTACAACCGGCCCAGTGCCGTAAATCAGCAGACTGTACCAGGTATCTGTTTGGTGTACTTCGCTCCACCAGGAGTAATCGATCAGGGTGGAAGCAATGTAGCGGGCGCCGAACAGCAGAATAAAAAGCGCAACGACGATAAACAGCAAACCGACACGGCGCGGTGGCCGCTCACCGATGTAACGATCAGGCATCTATCTCATTAGATACTTATTGAAGCTGCCGGATTTTGATATTACGAAACCAAGCCTCATCTCCATGGTTTTGCAGCGCAATCGGGCACTGTGCCTTGGGTTGCTCGGAAAGCAGCCGGACCACTTCGGATTGAGCGCCCCAACGCTTTTCCAGCGCATGCCTCAGCATCTCCGGCGTCGCTGTAATGTCCATCACCTTTTGGCCATTCAGCCAATGTTCAAAATGGTAACCTCGCACGACCAGCCGCGACTCGTTGAACTCGCCCACCGGCTTCGATGCGTCAGTTGTCGGCGGAATAATACTATACAGCGCGCCCGTTTGGTACAAGGGTCCACGCTTCGCATCCGTATGGTTGGCATTGTCGATCATCTGATACTCAAAGCCGACATTATAGATTTGCGCCTTGCCGTCACGTGGAATAAGAGACCGGTCAAACAACTTCTTTTCGAGAGCCTCTCGCACTGTATCCTCAAACCGAGTGTGACCTGCCGAGGTGACAAGAACCGGAAACGCCTGACACCGATACTTCAACCCGCTATTTCCGCCTTTGGCAATTTTCCACTCCCACTGAAGCTCAAAATCACCATAAGCCTCGGTAGAAACCAGATCCTCTGTAATCCTTGGCTTGGACCCAGTCTTCAAGCACCCGTCCTCCACCGTCCAGCTATCACCCGGTGGATTTAATTTGCGTGGATCGTTCCAGTGATCCATCGTTTTGCCGTCAAATAGGGGTACCCACCCCTTCGACTCACGGCTCGACTGCGCCAGCAAAGCAGCCGGAAAACTGATGAGAATAACAAGTCGATGTAACTGCAAGTTTTGGTGCCTCAATTACCACTCACCCCGCAAGATATCAAAATAGATATGCAGCCCCTTCCGGAACTCATCGAGCGGGATATGCTCGCTGTCGCTATGCATGGTGGCGAGTGTGGTGCTGTCAATCATCATCGGCATTAATCCATACCCAACCACCCCGCGCAACCGGAACTTCTGCCCATCCGTGCCATACGGAATAATGGTCGGAATCACCGTGGCATCCGGATGCTGATTAAGAATCGCCTGTCGAATCACTTGAAATAACGGCGTATCGGTCCGGCTCGGGCCAGGATCAGCCGGATGCGACAACTGCTCATAGGTCACGCGAGGATCATTCACCCGCGCCTTAATCTCCGACAAAAACTCTTGGGCATTCTGCCCCGGCAGTAAACGGCAATCGAGCGTAGCCTCCGCAGCCGAAGGAATCACATTCGCTTTCGGAGGATCTCCCACGCCGCTCCGCAAAGTCGTCAGAGAGATCGTATTCTGCGCGACTGCATTCATAAACTTATTCGAAGCGAACGTTCCAAGCGAACTGCGCATCTGCTCCAGAACAGGATTTGGCTTATCGGAAGGCCGAAACTGCTGAGCCTTGGCAATAGCGGCTAAGAGAGTATCGTTCGCATTATCAGGAATCGGCTGCGAACCATGACCCGAAGTGCCGGAAGCGCGCAGTTTCAACCAAAGCACCTGCTTATCACCAACTGACACCCCAAAAACCGTTTTCCCGGAACTGTAAAGGTCATGCGACCCCACGCCGCCTTCATCGAGCACATACTCCGGATTCAGCTCATCCCAATGATGCTGAATCATCCAGCCCGCGCCGTAGCTCCCGTCCGTTTCCTCGTCACAAGTAGCCAGAAACACAACATCGCGCGGCGGAACAATGCCGAGCTGCTTCAGCAAAATAAGAGTCGTCAACTCAATCACGCCCGTGCTCTTCATATCGAGCGTCCCGCGCCCCCACATCACGCCATCGGCAACTTCCGCCCCAAACGGATCTTTGTTCCACCGGGAGACATCCACCGGAACCACATCCATATGGTTCAGCAGCAGCAACGGACGTTTCGACCGGTCCCTGCCGGGCAATCGCACCAGCAAATTAGTTTTGCCGCCCGGCCCGCTCTCGTACAGCTTGGCCTCCATTCCGGCTGCGGCAAACTCAGCAGCAAACAGCTTAGCCGTCGCGCTTGTATCCGCCGGTGGATTAATACTACGAATCCGCACATACCTGCCGAGCAAATCAACCGCATGTTTCTCCACCGCCGGCCAGTCCGGCTCAGCCGAAAAAATAGGAAAAACAAAACAGGCCAATAAAAAAGAAACCCGTATCGCAATCATCTTTTCGGATGATGGCATACCATTGTGTGCCGAATGCGCAACGTACAATATACGTTATGCGCCGAGCACAGCTTTGAGAGAATCAGCAATGTGCGATGAAAGTCGTTACCTGTTCTGAGCCGTCACCGTTCCCGCGCTTCCCGCCTGCAGATGCTTCCGGTACCAATCTAAATACCGCTGATACCGGTCCCGAATAAAGCTAGGCCGCTTGAAGCCATGAAACTCGCCCGGATAGATCACCAGCTCTGTCGGCACCCCGAGCGTTTGCAGCGCCTGATACATCTGCTCGCCGCCTGCTAGAGGCACATTGAAATCCTTTTCGCCGCCCATAAAAAGAGTCGGCGTGTGGATGTGATCGGCCTTGAAGAAAGGGTAAGAAAGCTTTACCCACCCTTGCGGATTCCGCCACGGAGGCCCAATCTCGTTGTCGTACTGATATGTGTATTGATCCACGCCATACATCGAGATCTGGTTCGCGCTTCCCGCGCCGCTGGTAGCCGCCTTGAAACGGTTATCAGTTGCAATCGTGTAGTCGGTCAGAATGCCGCCATAGCTCCACCCGCCAATGCCTAAACGCTGGGGATCGGCAATCCCGGATTTCACCACCGCATCCACACCCGCCAGCAAATCTGCCACTTCTTTATCGCCCCAATCGGCATAAATGCTTTCACCATACTGATGTCCACGGCCCGCGCTGCCCCGGTAATTCACGTTCAGCACCAGGTAACCATTGGCCGCGAACAACTGACGTTCAAAGTTGAACCCATGCGCATCCTGACCATTCGGCCCACCATGAATGCGCAGCAGCAGAGGATATTTCCTCCCGCTCTCATAAGAAGGCGGTTTGGTCAGCAAACCATGAACCTCCGTTCCATCACGGCTCTTGAAACGGAGGTCCTCCACAGAGCCAAGCTGCCATTCCGACACTAGGGGATCGTTGTGTGAAGTCAGCTTTCGTAAAGCTCCATTCTCCAGAGCGAAGATCTCCGGCGGAGCCGCGTCCGTACTGGCGAGTACAGTGGTGTGATCCGCGCGCGACGAAATCGCCGAAACCGTCATCTCGCCCTTTAAAAGTCTTTGGACAGACCCGCCATTCAACGGCACGCTAGCCGGATACTCTGATTGATCATCCGCCACCAGAAAAGTAAGCGAACTGCCACCTACCGAAAACACCGGATTTGTAACACCCCGGTCCAGTGCCGCCGTCACAATCCGCGCCGCTCCGCCCGCTGCGGGCACAACGGCCAGCCGGTGCATCGTGTACGCGCCGTACTTGCTCTCGCTGCCCTGTAGATAAGCCACGTTCTTGCTATCCGGACTCCACGCCAACCGGCCGCTATCCGGGCCAGCCCAGTCCGTCAGCTTGCGCGGGGTCGCTCCTGGCTGCGCATCCACCACGAAGATATCTGTATTTTGCGTTCGGTCCGGGTCTTTATCCGAACTGCTCACAAACGCAATCTTCGTCCCATCCGGCGACATAACAGCCCCGGTCTCGTCGTGCTCCCCTTTGGTAATCGCCTCCAGCTTCTCCCCTGCCAAGTCGAACAGGTAAATATGATTGCGCTTGTTACCTGAAAGATAGCCCTCTATGTCCTGTTTAAAGTGGTACCGGTCGATCACAATCGGCTTCGGCGGTTTCGGAGGAGCGGGTGTGCCGCCCGGCTTTGGCTCCTCCGCTTCCTGCTCTTCTTCTTCCTTCAGCGTCAGTATCAGCTTCTTCGAGTCGGGCGCCCACTCATAGCCGGAAAGGTTGTACGTCTTCAAATGAGTAGCTTGATACGCCTCCCCGCCGCGCCGGTCGAGCACCCACACCTGCGAACCCTTTGTCTTGCCGGGCCGCGTCGAAACAAACGCCAGAAAATTACCATCAGGACTCCACCGTGGCGAACTCTCCGATTCCGCATCATGCGTCACCTGAACGCGCTGCGTGCCATCCCAACTCACCATCCAGATATTAGTCGTCCGCTTATCCGCCTCCCGGTCAATGGTCGAAACCGTATAAGCCACCCACTTTCCATCCGGAGAACACTGCGGATCAGCCACATCGTGCAGCCGGTCAAAGTCATCCACGGTTAACACTCGTTTGGGAGCTGATTGCGAAAAGCCAAGAGGAGGCAAAACCAGCGTGCAAACAAACAAAAAACGCCGAAGCAGCAGCATGGACGGAAGATTACCACGAAGCGGCATGGGCATTCGGTTAGCCTAGTGCTTATGCCCATGCCAGCCACTTACGACGACGCGAACCTCATACTGTGCTTATATGAACTGCGCCGCGAAGAGAAAATGAGAGCCGCGCGCGCTTGGTTCGTCAAATCCTTTAAACCTCAGAGCTTTGGACAGATTCGAGAGCTGTGTCCCCCTGGCTCTGACCAGGACGCTTATGCCCGGATGGTTATGACTTACTGGGACATGGTAGGCTCTTTTATCACTTCGGGCGTTCTCAACTTCGAGCTGTTTGCAGGGAGCGGTGCTGAACTGCTCCTGGTCTGGACCCGTATTCGTAAAGTTGTCGCTGAGGCACGGGAAGCGTTCAAGAACCCACGCGCCTATGAAAACCTTGAAAAAGTAGGCAATATGATGATTGACCGCATGAATGCAGGTAATCCCGGAGCCTACGCCGCTTTTGAACAACGAGTGAACTCCTGATCTTATCCATGACAAAAACAGCAACACTGGCCCGAATCTTTGCGGTTCTCGCCTCATCAGTCCTTTGGGCGCAAACCGGAGCGCAGACACTCGCGCCAACGCCCCCCATGGGGTGGAACAGTTGGGATTCGTATGGTCTTTCAGTCACACAGGATGAGTTCAAAGCCAATGCCGATTACATGGCGCAACATCTGCGTCGTTACGGCTGGGAGTACGCTGTCGTTGATGAAGGCTGGTACCTGCCGAACCCCGAGGCCAAACCCGGGACTTTTCGCTTCACGATGGATGCGCAAGGGCGCTACACTCCGGCTCCCAATCGCTTCCCGGCGGGGAACCGCCCCGGATTTACTGATCTCGCCGATTGGGTTCACGCCCGCAAAATGAAATTCGGCATTCACATCATTCGCGGCATTCCACGCGAGGCTGTAAACAAAAATCTTCCCATTGCCGGATCGCAGTACCACGCAACGGACGCCGCCAACAAATCCGATACCTGCAAGTGGAATGCGGATAACTACGGCATCAAGGCGAACGCCGCCGGACAAGCTTACTACGATTCCATCGCCGCTCTCTACGCAAGCTGGGGCGTCGATTTCGTGAAAATCGACTGCATCTCCTACCCTTATCTGGGCGACGAGATCCGTATGTTTAGCGATGCCCTGCGCAAAACCGGACGTCCGATTGTCCTCAGCTTATCCCCCGGACCTGCGCCGCTCGATAAAGCCAGCGAGTTGCCGAAATACGCGCAACTATGGCGCATCTCTGGCGACGTCTGGGACCATTGGCACCAACTGCCGAAACAGGAATGGACACAAGGACTGCTGGCGCAGTTTCAAACAGCCGCCCAATGGACGCCACATGTTGGGGCAGGGCATTGGCCCGACGCCGACATGCTGCCGATTGGCTATCTAGGCCCACGCCCTGGATTCGGGAAGGCTCGTCTCAGCGCTCTCACCCACGACGAGCAGCGCACCTCCATCACGCTCTGGTCCATGGCCCGCTCTCCTTTAATCATGGGAGGCAATCTCACGAAAATAGATGATTGGACCACATCGCTGCTCACGAATGAAGAAGTTCTGGCCGTTGATCAGCACTCCACCGGCGGACGTGAAATAGTGAATGACGGCAAAAAATCCGTATGGATGGCCAAAGCCGGTACACGTAACGCCCTGTATATCGCGTTATTTAACTTGACCGACGCTTCACAAACTGTTGTATACCCGCTGCAATCCATCTCCATGAGCAGAACTTCCGGCGCTATCCGAGACCTCTGGGAACACAAAGACCTCGGTACCAGTGATGTCCTAAAAGCCCAACTTCCGCCGCACGCTTCCAAACTGTTTCAGTTGCAGCCATAAGCTGCTGCTCTCAGTTTGAAGCCATACCCCCTGCCCTCTTACCTGGAACCAGCTAAAGTGAGTAGGTATGGAAGAACAAGCCGTTGGCACTCTCACTTACTCTGACCTGAAAGCCGATATTTACAGCACGAGCTTGCCCGGCGAGTTCAAGGTAATCTACCGCGACTCCACTGGCTCAATGCTGGCTGAAGAGTCACTTTCCGGCGTCAGCACTTACCGGCAGCGCGAACCCGAAATTCTAGACAGGCTTCAGCAATTGTCGGAACAAGGCAAACTAGCCCCGACTTCCGAACTCGCGGACTCAGGCGAGTACTAAGATCGTCAGGGTGCAGCCGGCGGTTAATAGACCGAACGACCTCGAATTGTTACCTGTTCGACCGCTTCGGCGCACCGGTTCAGTGTTCTCACCAAAGACACATTTCCATGTTCACCACTGCTAAGCGCCACGGACTGTTCACCGTCGATCCGTTCAAAGGGACATGGTGAATTCTTTGCCATGGATTCCTTTTCATTGGCAGCATGGAAAACATCCTTCGTTTTCCAGCTTGGATGAGCTTGGAGTGCGCGATGAAGGCGCAAAATTGCGCGAGAAAGATCGGATGGCTGAGTTAAAGCTTCCTTCGAGATATCTGTTTGGACTTCGGAGATCTCAGCTATTTTCGAGATTGAGTCAGGAAGTCGGTACTGCTTGATCATTCTAGAAATGTCAGTATCTTTTGTCGCTTGAACCCTGTTCTTTGACTGGAAATGAGCGCTGATGGACGCCCGCACCCAGGCATGGACATCCGGCGAAAGACACAGGATTGTCAAGACAGGAATAACAAAAAGAACCGTTAGCCCGCCCAAGGTTTGAATCCAGCCACCCCCGTTTTGGAAGCGTTCCTTCTCAACTTTATAGCTCGGCTTTTTTGTGCTGCGCCTTCCGTGCTCCATTCGGTCCGATAAGAAACCCCAAAGCTCTTATCGTCGATGTCATCATGAATGTTGAAGTGAAAAACGCTCTCTTGAAAGCAATGAAATCATTCCCGGTACTTCTGACAATATTTCTAGTTCTGCTTTTTTCAGCCTGCTCCGCCGGAGGCCAGCGCGGAATCGCCGATAAACGAAGCGACTTCAAGTCCTTTATTCCCATGCAACAGGATCTCTCGCGCGACGGCCTGAAACCTGTCAAGCCCTACTTCAAACGGGCGAGCCGGGAGGAGATTCTTCGCGCCATCGAACGGGCCTGTGTTGGAGGAAAAAGGGGCAGCTCGGTTTTCGAGCCGAGAACAGATGAAGGATATTACGTAAACTGCAACCCGCGTAACCGGCAGCTTTTAAACGGATACGTTCCAGTCAACGCAAGACAAGCGCCTCACAGCAGGCCATAAAGCAATGCGCTATCCCTTCATAGCCATAGCGGAGGATGCAGTGCCGCGCGCTCAGGACCGGCTCTTTCAGCACACATTAGATACTTACGCCAGCGAAACGAACAAGTTAGTCTCCATCTGGATAGTCTTCGAGAATAAGGATCTCCCGTTCCGTCCTCACCCAAAATCCAGCACAGTCGAAGAGATCATGAAACACGAGCTGCTTTCACAGCGCCGTTTCTTTGCTGAGTTTTTGGGAACACCGGAGCCGCCAGGATCGGATGTGCTCCCTGCGGTTGCATCGATTGCGGCGTACTGGCAGCAACTCCGCGATTTAGCCCTCCCAAGACTCACTTTTCTAGGGAGCCGGAAACAGGACTGGTGGCTCGAAGAAGTTCCCTTCTTTGATGTCCGCCGTGAGCGCATCTGGATCTTCTGGCGGCGCGTCCTCCATACCGCGCACCACCGTACGCAACTGGCCGTGTACCTGCGTCTTCTTGACTACATTGTGCCAGCGACTTACGGACCAACAGCAGATGTCTCCTGGACCGGAGCCGACCCGACTCAAAGTATCGAAGCCGCCGAACGGCACTAAGCGTCGTGCGATTTCCCTGCCAAAACAAGCCCATGACGGGTTAGCGGGAATGGAAAAGGGAGCGGTGGTGATTATTAATTAACCTACTTAATAAGTAACTACTATTAAACGATAAAGGTCAAAAGTATTGCGCATGCTTACTCGTTTGACATTACGTTTGACGTTTGTTACGAGTCTGGTCGTTTTGGGCTTATTCACAGGCGTGATGACCGGCTATGCCTCCAGGGTTTCTTCCCATTCAGCAAAAACGTTTCACTTTTCCCAAGTTGATCAGTTTGCCGGCCATTACGTCCTGATCAGAGATCAAAGCGAGGATCTGAAACAGGCTATTAACCGGGCTACCGATACGCTGAACTTTGTTCTCCGACCGATTGCGCGTCGGCAACTTCGCCAACGGGTGGTTTTATACCCTTCATTTGCCATGGGCAGGGAAGGAGAGAGTTTCAGGACCAGTCTAGCTAGTAAAGTTACCTTGTCACTGCCTTTATCGGGAACGACCGTTCTCTGGAGGGCCCCCTTTGGCGAGGTGGTGCAGGCTCGCCTGCGGCCCGGCCCGGAACTCATGGAGATCTTCGAAATGAAGCGAGGCCATTGTGAGCATCTCTTTAGGCTCTCGCCCGACCGCAGGCTATTAACTGTGGATGTCAGGATTACGAGTAATGAGTTGCCTAGGCCGGTTGAGTACCGGCTTGTTTATCGACGGGCTTAAGCGTAAATCCGCCGTTTAAAAAGCCAATGATCCGTCTAGGGTATATCCCAGTTCTGGCCGCCTTGGGTTCATTAGCAGGTGTGCTGGCTGACAGCGCTCCTGAGCTTTCCCAAGTTGATCAGTTTGCCGGCCATTACGTCCTGATCAGAGATCAAAGCGAGGATCTCAGGCAAGCGATTGATCGAGCCACCGAGACCATGAACTTTTTTGTCCGGCCCATCGCGCGTCGGCAGCTCCGTCAGAAAACTGTTCTGTATTCCTCATTTGCCATGAGGAGGAGCGGGGAATTCTTTTGCATTACTCTGGCAGGAGAACCTGTTTTGTCGCTGCCTTTGTCGGGATCAGTTGTCGTCTGGAAGGCCCCTGACGGTGAGATCGTCCGCGTTCGCTTAGTGCTTGGGCCGGAACTCGCGCAGGTTTTTGAGGCGAAACAGGGTCGCCGCGAGAATCGCTTTACGCTTTCACCTGACGGTGCCGTGCTGACAATGGACGTCAGGATTACAAGTGATGAGTTGCCTAGGCCGGTTGAGTACCGGCTTGTTTATCGAAGAGTTTAGTTTTTGTGATATGCGGCTATCTGTTGCCCTAAGCTTGGTCCAGTCGCTCCTCGAGTTGGCGCAGGTCAAGTGTGGTTTTGTAGACGAGCACCTGTGGTGGTACCGTTGTAAGCTCGTCGCGGCTGCAGCGCAACTCGTTCGAGACGGCCAGTAAATAACGCGTCACGCCGGTTTGGGCGATTTGCGACAGGCGGGTGGTGAGCGAACGGAGCGTCCAGAAACCCAGCAACTCCAGATAGAGTGGGGGCTGTTCACCCGTCCGCGCTACCAGGTCGGGTACCCAAGCACTGCCGCCGCCGTCGATCACTTCTCTACAGCGTTCCAGCGCGGCGGTTCGCTCCCCCTTGTTCCAGTCGGCGAGCAGTTTGTCAAGGTCCGGCCTTCCTGCGGACCCGCCTGCCCGGTAATGTGATTGAAGCTGTTTTTGTTGACTGGTGAGTTCATAGAAAACCGCGCCCGCTTTGCCTGCCAGTTCCGCTTTCATGCGCCAACCGTCACAGAGCAGAAGGGCGGGCAGAAATACGGCCATTTGGATGCCGTACTTCTGGGAGCGGTGGAAGAGCGACACGGGCCCATCGAGAGTGATGGTGTAGCCGGTTTGGGCATGACCGGAAATGGTGTGGATCAGGCGATACGCTTTGATGGCATCAAAGAGTTGACGGTAGCCTGCGGCATCCTGAGGCGTTAACGTGATGGTCATTTGCTGGCAGCGGTAGAGCAGGGCCTGAGCTTGCGCCAGGTTGTAGCGGTTCAGCAGGTCCACTGCCGTCAGTTCTTCGAATGAGACCAGTTCCTGATTCTGGGCCAGATCCGCATACAATCCCCCTGGAATGTCTTCGGGGCGGCAGCATAGCTCCTCGGCCACCGCGGCATGAAGGCGCTCGCGGGCCTGGTTGTCGCGGACGGGATGAAACTCGCGGGCTTTCCGAAAGACGGCCTCTCGAATTCGTGCTGGTTCGACGGCGCTAGCTACTGAAAATTCACAGCGGTCGAGCAGCAGCTTGGTCCAGCCGCGCACCAGCCGGTAATGGGGGTCGCTGCCTACAAATTCTTCGAGGGCATCTTCGAGCTCCTGGCGGCGGCAGTCCCCGTGCTGCCTCACGAGCGCAATTAATTCGGCGGCTCTTTGTTGGAGATGGCGGTCGTCCGGCTTGATCAGGCGCGGCTCGATACGGGAGCCTCGTTGCCAGCTCATGGCTAGGTCGGCGGTTAGCACTGGACTTTTACCCGTCTCCCCTTTGGAAGGCTTGTGCTTCGCTCCGGCGCTGGCTGATGAATTCTTCGGTTGTTTCAGCGGTAACGACTTCGTAGAGCACGGCTTCTTTATCCGGCTGCTTGCGCAGGATGCGGCCCAGACGCTGAATGTGCTCCCGCGTGGAGCCGGAGCCGGATAAGACAATGGCTACTGCTGCTTCCGGGATATTCACCCCCTCGTTGAGCACTTTCGAGGTGGCAAGGGCGAGTACTTCCCCGTGATTGAACGCTTCCAGCCATTGACGCCGCTCTTTGATGCCGGTCTCGTGTGTAATGGCCGGGATACAAAACTGCTCGGAGAGCCGGTAAACCATTTCGTTTTCGGCAGTGAAGATCAGAGTCCGGTCCGCACGGTGCCGGAGCAGCAGGTCCGAGAGCACTTGCACCTTGGCTTCTGTTCCTAGAGCAATACGCTTCGACTCCCGATAAGCGGCCATGGCGCGGCGGCCCGCTTCCGAGCGGGCGCTTGCCTGTACGAAACGTTCCCAGCCCTGTAATGTTCCTAGGCTGATGCGCTGTTCTTGCAGGAACTGCCGGAGCACGGTTCGCTCCCCCTGATAGCGGGCTCGTTCTTCGGGAGAAAGGTCTACTCGGATGCGCTCGATACGGTAGTCGGCCAGATATTCACCAGCGAGTTCCTGCGCTTCGCGGCGGTAGACAGTGGGGCCGATGAGTTGCTCCAAAGCCTGGTCTTCGCCGTCCGCGCGTTCGGGCGTTGCAGTGAGACCGAGCCGGAAGGGAGCTAAGGAGAGTTCAGCGGCGTAGCGATAGATGCTGCTCGGCAAATGATGGCATTCATCGAAGATCAACAGCCCAAAACGGTTGCCCAGCCGTTCCATGACGCGGAAGGCGGAGGCATAGGTGGTGACCGTCAGGGCACCGATTTCGAAGTATCCGCCGCCCAGTAAGCCCACCTCGGCGGTAAAGCTCGACAGCAGCAAGTCATACCACTGGTTCATTAAGTCGAGCGTGGGAACAACAATCAGCGTAGAGCGCCCGCAAAGCCCGATAGCCATCTGCGCGACCAGGCTCTTCCCAGCGCCGGTCGGCAGCACAATGACGCCACGGCGTTTGGCTCGCCGCCAAGCGGCAATAGCTTCCTGCTGATAAGGCCGGGGCTCGCTTGTAATTTTTAGGGTGAAGTCGAACTCGTGATAGTTGCGGGCTTTGTCCTCATAAGGAATCTGCAGGCGGGTCCAGGTGGTCAGGATATCGGCATAAGCCCAAGCCGGAGCACGCCAACATTGAATGCGCTCGTCCCAGCGAAATGCCCCTGGTACGGAGGTCGTATGGTCCGCTTCTTCGAGCACCAGGGTGCCCGCTTCAAACTGCAACCGGAACGGGGAAAGGGCCGGGGTTGCGGGAAGAGACATTGCAGTAAAAACAGAGTGGGTAGTTGCTGGCGAACAAAAACCGCTCCTTTTTCAGCGTAGCAAGGGATTAGCTGAGCCTGTTTTATGTGTAACAGCTTTC
The DNA here is from genome assembly GCA_045807985.1 of Bryobacteraceae bacterium. Taxonomy (GTDB): domain Bacteria; phylum Acidobacteriota; class Terriglobia; order Bryobacterales; family Bryobacteraceae; genus Bog-105. Next base: position 2,871 of record JBJMGL010000101.1, on the reverse strand, counting down.
ACTCAGCCTGACAGTGCGCATTCCGCTTGTTCACTACTTCAGCCGTCGGAATTCCTCTGAGCTGATTCCAAACTGCTCCAGTGTTTTGTTATACAGAGAAAGCCGCGATTGTGAAGCAGAAATCTGTCTTGCCCCATTGTCAGTGTTAATATCCTTGACCGTTCGTTATTTATTCGCCTATAGTAGAAGTGCGGAGGATTATATTGTGGCGCTGACTCGAAGACAGAAAGAGGTAATGGACTTCCTGTCAAGCTTTATTGAGAATCATGGGTATAGCCCGAGCTACGAAGAGGTTGCTTCGGGTTTGGGATTGGCTTCGCTTGCCACTGTCCATAAGCATATACAGGCGCTGGAGGCCAAGCAGTACCTTCGCCGCAACTATAATCACAGTCGTTCGCTGGAGATTGGGGAGCGTTTCCTCACGGAAGAGGAAGCACGGCGGCCTCAACCAACCGAAGCCGCTGTTCCTTTAATGGGCCGTATTGCGGCGGGTCAGCCTGTTGAGGCCATTGCGAACGACGAAACGCTGCAGTTTTCCGACTTTGTCGGCCATCAGAGCACCTATGCGCTGCAAGTGCGGGGTGAGTCCATGATCGACGATCATATCTGCAACGGTGACTTCGTCCTGGTCGAAAAAACGAATTCGGTCCATAACGGGGATATCGTGGTGGCTCTGCTGGATGGCACGGAAGCAACTCTTAAGCGCTACTACGCCGAATCCAGTGGGCGTGTACGGCTGCAGCCTGCGAATGCAGAGATGAGCCCTATCTTTGTGAATCCTGACAATCTGCAGATTCAAGGCCGCGTGCTAGCCATTATGCGGAAATACTAAGTCCCAATGCTAAAATTGGCCTGATGGCAGGAGTGGACGACGGGTCCCTAGGTCGGCGGCTGGTTTTTTGGGATTTTCCACGAGCATCGTGGCAGTATGATGTGGTGGTTGCACTGATTCTGCTCTTTATCTTTGCTACACCTCGTGAATGGTTTCGCGATCAGCCGAAGGCCTCTGGCGTCGTCCTGATGTCCTCGGTGCATGGCGCGAATCAGGTTTTTATCGCCAGTGAGCTGCTGTCAGATGTAAACGAGCCGCAACGCGCGAATCGGGCGGAGTCCTTAATTCGTGAGCGTACGGGCAGAAAATGGCGCGTCGTTCGCGTTGAACCCATCAAAGACGAAGCCGAGAAGGAAATTAAGGGCTTTATCGCGTATACAGCCCCGTAACTTTTCGCATCCATATCCTAGAGTTATGAGACATCTCCCGCCCTTGCTGTGTCTGCTAGTCTACCCATTGCTTTTACAAAGCCAGGATGCGCAAAGCGTATTGCAGCGTATGGACCAGGCAGCGCCTTCTTTTAAAGGGATGACAGCCGACTTAAAAATGGTGACTTACACCAAGATCCTGGATGACACAGCAGCGGAAACGGGAAAGGTGACCATGCAGCGCGTCAAGAAGAACGACACGCGCGCCCTGATCGAATTTTCCGGAGAGGCGGCGCGAACGCTGACGCTGCAGGGGAAAATTGTCCGCATTTACTATCCAAACTTGAACCAATATCAGAATTACGATGTTGGAAAAACAGTCAATGTGAATCAATTCCTGCTGCTCGGATTCGGTTCATCCGGAAAAGAGTTGAGCGCCAGCTACGAAATCAAAGGCGAAGGCGCTGAGAAGGTCGCTGGCAAGGACACGACGAAGCTGCTTCTTACGCCGAAGGATAAAAAAGCGCAAGAGCACCTGAAGACAGTCGAAATCTGGGTTCCTAATGACTCGCCCAACCCGATCCAACAAAAATTTAACGAGCCATCAGGAAACTACCGATTGGTTACTTACTCCAATATTAAGGTCAACCCGCGTTTGTCGCAGGATATTCAGTTAACGGTTCCTCCGGGAGCAAAGGAAAAACGTTAGTGATCCGGCAATCCTTTCTTACGTTGAAGTGATGGAGCAAAAAAAGAACACCTCTGACCGGCTCGCATTTATCGATTGGACCCGCGGCGTTGGCGCCGTGATCATGATTCAGGGGCATGTCTTCCATTCCTTTACTCGAACGGATTTGCGGGATAAAGGGCCTTACATGCTGTCGCAGTTTGTGGGCGGACTGCCTCCGGCTCTATTTCTGTTCCTGACAGGTATCACGTTTGCCTTCCTGATGGATAGTCAGGACAAGAGGGAGGTTAGCGCTTTCGGGAAGGTAGTAGCTGCTCTGAAGCGGTCGCGTTATCTCTTTTTAATTGCCTTTTTGTTTCGCCTCCAGCTCTATGTGTTTGGCTTTCCTACCAGTCCGGCTAGCGAACTGCTGCGGGTAGACATCCTGAACTGCATGGGGATGACGATGCTGATCCTTTCCCCCATGGCTGTTTTTAGTACAACCGAACGGATTCGTTATTGCACCATTCTAGGAGTGGTGATTGCGGCCTTATCGCCGGTGGTCAGCGCCATTGATGTTTCCCATGTGCCTGCCTTTATCAGCGGTTACTTTGTGCCAAGCTATACGGGATTCGGGTTTTTCCCCTGGGCCTCGTTTCTGGCGTTTGGGATGGTGGTGGGAAGTGCTATACGAGTGGTGAAGCGGGAAGATTTGGGGAAGGCGATGGTTTGGACGCTCGCCATTGGCTTAGGGTTGGTTGTGGTAGCGCGTCAGCTTTCGGACATGCCCTACTCGATTTACTCAAAAGTTGATTTTTGGCTCGACAGTCCTGGACTGACGTTTATCAAATTAGGTGTCGTGCTGATGCTTCTTGCCGTGTCTTATATTTGGATGAACTATGCAGCGGCATCACGACCGAGCTTGTTCCGGCAATTGGGGATGACCTCGCTTCTGGTTTACTGGGTACATATTGAGCTGGTCTATGGGCGCTGGTTTGGGATTT
>JBJMGL010000100.1:0-25071 GCA_045807985.1 Bryobacteraceae bacterium | reverse complement strand
GCCCAGGTATATCGCAAGCAAGGCTTACAGGAAAAAGCTAAAGGAGAGTTCGACCGTTACACAAAGCTGAACGCGATGCATTCTGTTGCGGACAGAGCGGATACTTATCCAAAAAATCCGCAGTAATTGAATAGGAACGATTTGTGCGAAATCTCCACTGACCTGGTTCTATAGGCCTCCCCTCGTATTCGGCTTTTCAAAACCGACCCACCTGGAGACGGACCCATGTCGGTTGCTGCCTAAAATTCAGCCCCCGGTCCGTCTCATCGCCGTTCCACAGCCGCAACGGTTTCCAAACGTTACGGCCGCTTCCGTCATCCTCAAATTGCCCCTCCTCCGCTCGTAAAATCTGCATCCGCAGCCCCGGTAATCGGCCCGGAATATGAAAGGCGACACTGGCGTCGAAACCGGTCACCAGGAACTCATCGGGCCCTAGTTGCGCGACCATGGCGCGTCCGTGCGCGTCTTTTGTTCCGGGTGGCGGCATGCCATCCCTTTGCGGGAAGCCAAAGGATACTTGCGCCCGCCAGTCTCCGAAATCAATCTCCTGGCGCGCTTGTCCGATCTCCTCCACGGCGGTTTTTACCCTGCCCTCGGCAATCAGGCGAGCCACCTCCCGTGCCGCAGGCGCGAAGAGCTGATAATTTTGCGCATGCATCGTTGGTTCTTCATTGTTCGCGCTTCTCCCTCCGGCGCGGTCGACTCCGAAGGGCGAGAAGCCAATCGCGCCCATTCCGATGGCCGAGAAAAAGTACTTCGCATAGCTATCGCCGAAGCCGATCTCCGGAATCCACAACGGATTGTCGTGTCGATGATAGATGCGCATCGTGTCCAGAACAAAGTCGGAACTGTCGCTGTAAATGTCCGGCCCGATCATGTCTAGGGCGGGCGCGTTCATCTTCCAAAACGCAATCATCTTCTGAATGGGTCCTCCACTTGGGTAACCTTGCCCTGGGATGGCATACTGGCGCTCTGGCAACTGTGCGACCGGATATGCCAGCCAGACATTGACATACATCGGCAATGGGAACTCGGCTTTACCGGCCTCGGCGACCGCATTCACATAACGCGCCTGATAGTACGCCTGGAAGTATTCGTCCGCTTCTCCGCCGAAAACCTGACGCCATGTTCCGGAAGCGGATTTTCCGACAGTCTTCATCTCCGCCGGCACCGCGCTCTGGAACTGCCGCTCTGCCACGGGCGAGAAATCCCGGACGGTCCCGATAGCCCCCGACTCGTTTTCCACCTGCATCATCAGCACGGTGTGAATGTCTCCATCGAGTTCCTTCAGATGCCGCATTAAGTGCGCAAATGCATTTTTATCGGCATTCAGGTTGGCCGGCGCATGGGCGGAAAGCACATCCAAGGGCTCGCCATGGGCATTCACCATGCGCGGAAAACGCGCCGTGTCCGTCTTAACCCACGTGGGAACGTAGTGCATGTTCCCGTTTTTCCAAGTCCCGAACCACAGCAGCACGAGATGCAGATTGTGTTCGCGAGCTTGTTTTACCAGAACGTCGACATTTCCAAAATCGAACTTGCCCGGTTCCGGTTCCATCTGCTCCCAGTAGACGGGCGCTGCCGCGGTGTTGGCATGCATGGCTTCCAAAGCAGGCCAGACCTTCGGCAAGACGCTCGGCCAGGCACTGGAGTTGTGGATCTGCGCGCCTAAAATCAAATAAGGGCGGCCCTCTACATCGAACTCGAAGTGGCCGTTTTTGTTCACCAGCCTGGGCATTTCCGCCGCAGAAGTGATCAGAGCCGTAGAAATCAACAGACGCGGAAGCAGATTACCGATCGTTGTCATCACTCGCATGAACGAAGTCATTGTATACAGAAGGCGGCGTGCCCGCTACTCGCGCACGACCGTAACGGTACGACCGCACCGCTGTGGTATGGCTCAATGAAAGATAACCCTGTTTCACAATCTCGCCTGTGAAAACTCTCAATGCTGGCGAGTACGGAACCGAGGCTCTTTGGGTGTGCTACTTCTTCTTTTTCGGCTTCTTGGTTTCTTTCTTCTGGTCTCGACCTTTTGCCATAAACGTCTATCCTCCTCCACTTACTATCGCCGACAAGTGAAGAAGGAAACAACAGGGCGTAGTCCGTTGCGGGGATGTCATCTTGGGCCTCTTAATGGACGATAACGCTGTTTTTTGCGCCTCACCCTTTGGTTTGGAATGATGGGGTTAGTAATCCCTTGGTTCTGATATAAGAGCGATGCCCTTCTTTTTCATCGTGCCGATTTGGTGTTTGGCCGTGCTAATCGGCCTCGTGCTGCTGTTTGTGAAGCCTGGGCGATGGTTAGCCACCTATGTCCTCTGTGGCTCCACGGGAAGCTTGCTCGTTTCCCTCTTGGTTTCCCTCGGCTTCCTGATGGCTACGGCAAAATTACTCAGCGGTACGAAGTTTGCATGGCTTGCTCTTGTGGCCTATCTGATCGGCATTGGGATCGGTGCTATTGCAGGAGCGTTGGGAGGCATTTTCATCGCGTGGAAAATCAACCGCAGACTGGGGCTGTCGGTCAGGGAATAGCATCTCGTTGGTGATGGTGCGCGAAAAGTGGCGCTTTCGGAAAGTGAGACCAGGAAGCTGCTCACCCGACAAGGCGATCCGGCGAACAACCCAGAGCAGCGCCCATTTAAGTGCCGGGCCGGGACCGTACTTTTGCGTTGCCGCCCACTATCCGCCGTGCTTTGTAACTTCGATATCCCCCCAGCACGATCAGCACGAGTCCCGCCCCGGCCAACATTCTCCCGGTTCCCGGCTCCGGTGCTACCGCGTCCCCCGAACCCGGGAAAGCTTCCGGCGTGGGTGGATCGTGAACTGTGAACGTCGCACCAGGATTCAAGAACGCATGATACACACCATCCTGATCGAGCTGTGCCGGGGAAAAGGATGCGTTAATTTCATCCGTATTGAAGGCATCGCCCGGTATCCCTGCTGCATACCGGAGATTCAGCGAGACCTGCACGCCCGGATTACCCAAAAAGTTAGTTTGACTGAGCCAAGCGCCCTCACAAACCCAACCCTGCATCCCGGATGTATCGCAGCTCGTAAACAGCCAAACCGGAATGTAGTTGCGCGATTCCGTCAGATATTCCGGCGCCGTATAGGTAAACCCAACCGTACCCCGGTTGGCTACCGGTTCACTGAACGAGTAAATCGCGGATCCGAATGCCGCCAAAGGCATCCATAGTGAGAGGAGTAAGAGCTTTCGCATGGTTTCCGATTGAATAAATGGTTGACTTGGGTTGACCCTGGCTGAGGTTCCGTATCAACTCCATAACATTCACTTCCGTAGGAGGCATCTTGAGGGCCGAACAGGGAAAAAAGCTTACCGCGCTCGACAGGGGCCATGTCATCGTGTTGGATTGATTACAGTTAACAACCAGTACCTGGTTGCAAGAGTATGTTCATCGGGAAACAAATCACCCCCGAAACTCCTCCGGCCACTAGCAGAATGGATAATGATTCATGGAAGTGTTCACATTTGCACACTGAGCAGAAGTTAGGCCATCCTTGCCGGATCAACCTCTTTCGCCTCATACCGACGGACGATGTCCCGCGCGGCTTGACAGGCTTTCTCACGAAGTGAGATCGGTTCCATGACTTCCACCTCTCCCCCGAAGCTCAGCGCAAATTGCAGCGCCTCTTCCTCCACGTCGAAGCGGAGTCGAATGCGGACGAGTCTTCCCGCTGGTTCTTCTGCTTCCAAGCGCCAGCCACGGTAGCGAGCCCACCGCAAGACAGTGGGCTCCGCTAAAAATGTCGCTCGGTATTGGGGTAGTTTCGCGCGGAACTCCGCTGCGGATTGCTCCCAGTACGCCGCGAGGTCAAAATCGACCGGTCTATGAGCCGAGCCCGCCAAGACCTGCGCCTTTCGAATGCGTCCCACACGGTAGGTCCGCACTTCGTTCTCGCGGCTAGCAATGAGATACCACGCGCTGCCCCGCGCCACTAGGCCCAACGGGTCAACGGTCCGTTCCCCGGTCTCGCATAACGCGCCTGCGTAGGTAAAGCGGATCTGTTTTTCTCGCCAAAGTCCATCCAGTAAGATCGGCAGCTCCGAAGCAGACTCGGACGAATCCCGCCAGCCGCGCGTGTCGATCAGAACGCGCTGCCTGACGAATTCCGCGTGGGGGCGCGCACGGGCTGGCAGCGCTGCTTGGAGCTTGATCCAAGCGCCCTCAGCGGCTTGCTGGAGTCCCAGGTCTGCCATCACCGCAGGCGGCCTGGACACAAAGAGAGACTGAATCTCCTCTGGCGTCAAGCCGGTGAGCTTGGTTTGATACTCCTCAAGCAGCCGCCAACCGCCCCCGGTACCGCGTTCCGCGATCACCGGAACGCCGCAACTACTGAGCGCATCCATGTCGCGGAGAATCGTCCTTTCGGAAACTTCCAGCCTCTTGGCCAATTGTCGCGCTGTGACTCGCTGATGCACCTGTAACTGGAGCAGGATCGAAAGGAGTCTCTGGGAGCGCATAGAAAAGATTTAGCAGAGAAATATGACAGCCGGTGTCAGGAATGGCGCTTTAGACTTCTTCTATGGCGAAACGACGGAGACCCGAAGCCGGGGATACGCTAAGACTGGCGGGGGCCGTAGCGATTGTGGCCGGAGCAACGCGCGGTGCTGGGCGCGGTATTGCGCGAGCCCTGGCGGAAGCGGGGGCGATAGTCTACTGTACGGGCCGAAGCGTGCGCGGCCATCCTTCCCCTTACCAGCGTCCTGAAACGATCGAAGAGACCGCCGAGATGATCACAGCGCAGGGAGGTACTGCGGTCGCGGTCCGCGTCGATCACACCGTGGAAGCGGAGGTAAAGGCCCTCATCGAGCGAGTCGAACGCGAACGCGGCCGACTCGATGTGCTGGTGAACAGCTTGGCGGGAGAAGATCCCAGGATGGGTCCCTGGACCTCCTTTTGGACGGCCGACCTGACCCACGGCGAAGAGATTATTCGCCAAGCCCTGCTGTCGCACCTGATCACCGCTAAACACGCGGCGGCTTTCATGATCAAGCGCCAAAGCGGGCTTCTGGTGGAAGTTACCGAAAATGACCTGCTCCTAGCCAGCGGCAACATTGTGACTCAGATCGTCAAGCTGTCGCAGAAAGCAGTCGCCGCAATGTGGGCGGCGGAGCTTCGGAAATACGGCGTCGCGGCCCTTGCTATCACGCCGGGATTTCTCCGGTCGGAGACCATGCTGGAACGCTTTGGCGTGACGGAGGAGAACTGGCGCGAAGCAGGCAAAAAGGACAAGAATTTTCTGGAATCCGAATCGCCCCTTTTTGTGGGGCGCGCGATTGCAGCCTTGGCCCAAGATCCCAACCTTCTCCAACGGTCCGGGCATCTGTTCAGCTCTTGGGATCTAGGACGCGAGTACCAGTTGACCGACGCTGACGGGCGGCGTCCCGATTGGGGAGCGTTAGATGTGGATTACTCCCGGCTTCCGGCCTTCTTGGTGGATGCGCTCCGGGACGCTTTGCAGATGCAATCCGAGTGGCTCAAAGTATTATCGAGCCGAACCGAACAATACCGGACTACTTTCTTGAAAAAAGTAGGGCCCGCTCGGTCCCAGGAGAAAGATCGAGCCGCTACTAGGCTCTAGCGCTAGCGGGTCTTCGGTGTGAAAGAGCTGCTGAACTTCTGCTTCGCAGCAGAATGCCAATACCAAGAAATAGCAATCCGAGCGCAATCCACTGAGTCAATGAGAATGGCCCCAGGAGCGACTGTTCGTGTTCCCGGAAGAACTCAATAACAAAACGAGCAACGGAATAGAGAAGCAGATACAAACCGATAATCTGTCCTGGCGTTTCGGAACGCCCAAATTGCCGGTACAGAAAAAGGAAAATGGCTAAATCGGCAACCGACTCATAGATCTGAACCGGATGCAGGGCCTTGTCCAAGGGAACGGGCGCGGCAAAGTTGGAGCGGAAATGAACACCCCACGGCAGGTCGCACTGCCTGCCCCAGCAACAACCGGCGGCAAAACAGCCAAGACGTCCAATGGCTTGGCCCGCCGCGATGCCAGGAGCAAACGCGTCCATAGTCCTCAACGCCGGGAGCGCCTGCTTCCGCATATAAAACGCCGCAAAGATCAGGGCCGCAATTAAGCCGCCATGAAAAACGCCCGCCGCTTGCAGCGTTTCAAAGGTGAAAATCTGCCCAGGGCTTTGAAGATAATATCCGAAATCAAACAAGATCATGAAAAGCTTTGCGCCAAAGATGCCGGCTATGGCACAGTAAACAGCTAAGTTGGTCACTTTGTCCGTGGATAAACCGATACGGCGAGCCAATCGCAACGTAACCGTTAATCCCGCCAGGAAGCCAAGCGCTACCAGCACGCCATAAGTCGGAATGTAAAAGGAACCGATGCTGATGAGTTTGGGAAACATGCAATTACCTTTGTGCCCCCGCCGTCCGCTCAACACTACGCTTGCGGCTTGACCAGAGCATCTCCAATAAAATAAGGGCCGCGCCGATAGAGATGGCGCTGTCAGCGACATTAAACGCCGGAAACGACCAGGAGCCGTGAAATACCTCAATGAAGTCAGTGACCGTGCCATGAGCAACGCGATCATATAAATTCCCGATGGCACCGCCCAGTATCAAGCCAAGCCCGAAGCGCGTGGGAAGAGCAGTATAGCTGCTGTTACGGCTCCATAAGGCTGAGAGGACAAAACACAGAACAACGGAACTGACGCCAATTAAAACAACGCTCCGCAAAATCGGGTTGCCTTCCGCCAAAACCCCGAATGCCGCTCCCGGATTCTCTGTGTGCACAATGCGAAGCAAGCCGGGAATAACCGGCACGTTCTCAAAGCTGTTCATGGAGTGCTGGATTATCACTTTCGTAAGGTGGTCTGCCGCAGCAATAATGAGAGCAATAATGAACGCAAAAACCCGCCCGTACCTCATGCAACCTTCTCGCTTCTACTGAAGGAAATCCGGCAGCACGGACGCGCACTGGGCGCAAACGATCGGGAACTCCTCATTACTCCCCACGTCAGTTTTGTACTTCCAGCAGCGCTCACATTTATCTCCGCACGCCCGCTCAACCCGAACGTCGACTGATGACTCCTGGTTTGGTTCCAGTTCAACTTGAGAAACAATAAACCAAGTCGGCAGATCAGCGGCGTATTTTTTGAGAAGCGCGTAAATATCCCCACTAGCGTGCAGAAAAACAGCAGCTTCCAAAGACGAGCCAATGACCTTGTCTTCACGAGCAGTATCCAGCGCCTTTAACACTTGGTCGCGAACAGGTACCAGTTTGTCCCAATCCGCAGCCTGCTGGCGTTGCACTTCGCTTAGGGCACCACCCAAATCTTCCGGTTGCGGAAAGTACTGTAAGTGAACGCTCCCGCGCTTTGACGAAGGATGCGAGTGCTGCCATACTTCCTCACATGTAAATGAAAGGATCGGCGCCAGTAAACGCGCCAGCGCAAGATTAATATGATACAGAGCGGTTTGTGCGCTGCGCCGGGCGCGTGAATTTGGGCCCTCAGTATAAAGCTTATCTTTGGAGTAGTCGAAGTAGATCGCGCTCAAATCAGTCGTCGCAAAATCGTACACGGCCCGGTAAACCTTGTGAAAGGCGTACTCGCTGTAGAAAGCAAGACAGCGCTGCACCAGATTTTCGGCGCGGACGAGAATCCAAGCATCAAGGCCCGCGAGTTCATGACCGGGGACGGCATCGCGCTCAGGCTGAAAATCATGGATATTGCCAAGCAGATAACGGAACGTATTGCGCAGCTTCCGGTAAGCTTCTGACAATCGAGTCAGGATGACGTCGGAAAGACGCACATCCTCGGTAAAGTCCACTGAAGCGACCCAGAGCCGAAGAAGATCCGCTCCATACTGCTTCACAATTTTTTCAGGCTCAATGATATTCCCAAGTGACTTGGACATCGCGCGGCCCTCCGCATCCAGAGTCCAGCCGTGCGTGGCGCATTCACGGTAAGGCGCGCCATCTTTCAGCCCAACGCCAATCAGCAGCGAACTATGAAACCAGCCGCGATACTGATCGCCGCCTTCGATGTACATATCGGACGGCCAATGCAGATGATTTTGAGGCGTCAGGACCGCTAAATGACTGGAACCGGAATCAAACCAGACGTCGAGAATATCGGTTTCCTTCCGGAACCTACTGGACCCGCACTTGGCGCAGACACAGCCCGGACCCATCAACTCAGCGACACTTTCGGAATACCAGACATCCGAGGTGCCCTGACGGAATTTAGCGACAACGCCCTCCAGCACCCGCTTGTCCGTGAAAGGCTCGCTGCAGTCCTCGCAATAAAACACCGTGATCGGCACGCCCCAGACACGCTGGCGCGAAATGCACCAGTCCGGCCGCACAGCAATCATGTTGGAGATTCGCTCCTCGCCCCAAGCCGGATGCCACTTGACAGTCTTAATTGCTTCGAGCGAACGGCTGCGGAGCGCTTCCCGGTCCATGCCGATGAACCACTGCTCGGTAGCGCGGAAAATCACCGGATTGTGGCAACGCCAACAATGCGGATAGCTATGCTCCAGCCGCGCTTGACCCGCTAATGCCCCATGCTGCTCCAGCAGTTTAACAACAATCGGGTTGATCTCCCAAACCGTTTTGCCGATTAATTCCTCGGGGAGCGTGCCCGGAGCACCCTCCGCGCGAAAAATACGCCCCGCCGCATCCACGGGGCAATACACCGGAATGCCGTATCGCTGGCCAATCACGAAGTCTTCTTGTCCGTGGCCAGGAGCGGTATGAACAGCCCCCGTTCCTTGTTCCAAAGTGACGTGATCGCCTAATAAACCAAGGGAATCACGATCAATAAAAGGATGCCGGAACACCGCGCCTTCCAGTTTGGCGCCTGGAAACTTTGCAACAATTGCCCAGTCCCAGCCAAGAACTTCAGACACTTGCTGCAGCAAACCCTCAGCAACAATCGTGATGCCTTCCGGCGTATCGACGGCTACATATCCAAACTTCGGATTGAAGCTGATCGCCAGGTTAGCCGGTATGGTCCAAGGCGTTGTCGTCCAGATCAGGCAGTAAACCTTGCGTCCCGCTAACGCCGGATCGAGATTCGCTGGGTCGGAAGTTAACTGAAATCGAACGTAAATAGAAGGGCTGGCATGATTCTCATACTCGACTTCCGCTTCAGCGAGCGCGGTTCGGTCCTTGATGCACCAATGAACAGGTTTCAGTCCCTTATAGACATAACCGCGATGCAGAAAATCAACGAACGCCTGAGCGATGACGGACTCGTACTCCGCGCTCATCGTGAGGTACGGATTGTCCCAGCGTCCCAGCACGCCAAGACGCTTGAACTCTCTACGATGAATGTTGACGAAATTGGCGGCATAGGCGCGGCACTCCGCGCGGATCTCCGCGATGCTCATCGAAGCCTTACGCTTGCCAAGCTCCTGATCGACCTTGAATTCAATCGGCAGACCATGGCAATCCCAACCCGGAACATACGGCGCATCAAATCCTGCCATGCTCTTAGATTTCACAATGAAGTCTTTCAAAATTTTGTTGAACGCCGTGCCGAGATGGATGTTGCCATTGGCGTAAGGAGGCCCATCGTGCAATACATACTGGGAACGGCCTGAACGTGACTCGCGAATGCGCGCATAAAGGTCAATGCTCTCCCACTCAGCAAGCAGCTTCGGCTCAAGAGTAGGCAGGTTCGCCTTCATCGGAAACGCGGTTTTGGGAAGGTTGACCGTTTTCTTCAGGTCAACAGACGTAACATCCATGGGATACTTTCATCGTAACGAACATGTGATTCCTTTTCGGGGTGAGCGTGCCACAATAATGCCATGCCAGGCGATTCGGAAAAAGAGAGCGTGATCGTCACAGATCCCGATATTCTCGGCGGATCGTTTCCGGTTTTTCGCGGCACGCGGGTGCCGGTTGATACATTTCTGAACCACATCAAAGACGGGGGGACTATGGACGACTTCCTGATCGGATTCCCTACCGTAACACGCCCCCAGCTTGAGGCGGCTTTGGAGTGCGCTATGGAATCGATCCGGCTCCGTCAAGCGTCCTGAAGAAAATCGTTATCGATGAATGTTTGGATCTGCGGCTGAGATATCACCTTCCAGGACACGAATGCGTGACGGTGCAGTATCTCCAGGCAAAGGGGCTCAAGGACGACCTGCTCCTGGAAAAGATTGTGGGTGCCTTTAATGTGCTGATTACCAGGGATAACAATCTGCGATTTCAACAGAATCCAAAGAAATACCCCACGCTTTCTGTGATTTCACTCGATGTGAACGATGGGCGTTTGAAATGGCTGCTACCACTCGTACCCATGATTCGGACAGCCCTGCAGATCATTAACCCAGGCGAATGGTTACGTATTCCGCCAGAATAGCTACTTTTTGGTGTTCTTAATGTTTTATGGGGCTACTAACTCAGGCCGTGCGCCGATATTCCGTAAACAGTGGTCTATCCAGAGTTTGGTCAGTTTCTCCTGCGCGCCGTTCTGCGATAAACGGGAACGCAAACTGCCGAACTCCACATGGTCCAGCGGCTGATCCTGATTGAAGCAGGAGAATACCACCGTTTCTTTGCCCGTTTGAGGATCTTTGTGCATCTGCAGGCACTGCGCGCAAATTTCCTTCATCATGCATTGCATCGGTGAATTGATGCTTCCAATCGCGTGATGATCCGGTTTCAGGAACGGACGCAGCACGGAATGACGAGCTTGCTGCACAGCCCGCATCATGCCATCCGAGCCAATCACAATCAAACGGTCCACCGAGCTTAACGGAATTTCCGGCTCGCCCAGATCGCCTCGTCCATAGGCTGCCATCGCTTCCACGATGTTGCCCACGAAAGCGCTGTCTTGTAAGCGGGCTGGCGTGAATCCAGGCGCTTCGTCGCAAACCCAGATCACAACATCCGCCGCTTTCTCGATCTCTTCCACCTTGTAACGATCAATGATTTTCTTATAGCCCGCGAAGTATACTACCCGCGAACCAGACTCACGCAGCTTCTGCCCGATGGAGAAAAGCACGGCGTTGCCTAGCCCGCCACCCGCTAACAGGACCGTTTCTTTTTCCGGCGTTTCCGTCGGAGTGCCCGTCGGACCCATCAGCACCACCGGTTCACCCGGCTTCAGCAACGCGCACAAATCCGACGACCCGCCCACTTCCAGGACAATGGTCGATAGCAATCCCTTCTCCATATCGACCGACGCGCCCGTGAGAGCAAGCCCTTCCATCGCCAGCGCCGTCGAATCCGTGCGGATCGCATTCGACTCATAGTTCTGAAGGCGGTAAAACTGGCCCGGTTTAAAGGCACGCGCCGCAATCGGTGCACGCACCACAATTTCAACGATATTGGGAGTCAAGCGAATGACATTCTCAACCATTGGCCTCAGCTCATCATTCAATCGTTCCAATAAAGCTTCCGGAGATGGTTCAGTTTGAGCCTGCCGCGACAAAACGCGAGAAATTACCGGATACCCGCGTTTCGCGCTTCCCATCGCCTTTACCACATTGCCCGAAAACGACGGATGCAAATCGCCAAAAAAGCTGACTGCCCTGCCATCGGAATGCTGCGACACCAGAACATACGTGTTCTGCGGCTTGGCAATACGCTCCGGCTTTACCGGATTCCCGTCTTCATCGATAGCCCGGAAGTAGCGGCCATCAAGAGTGAAGTTGTTTTCGTCTTCCCGGGCCAGAACCGTATTCGGCTGCGTGCCGGCCGCCACCAGAATGCTGCGCGCCGGCAAGGTGACATATTCACCGCTAGGAAGAAGCTGCCCTGTGGCCTCGTCAAGCTTCTGCTTTTCAAGCCGCAAAGCACGAGCGCTTCCAGTCTCGTCCACTTCGACTTCTTGCGGAGCAAGACATTCCGCAAAATGGACGCCCTCCTCAAAAGCCTTTGATACTTCTTCGTGGTTCAGCGTATAACTGGGCGCATCAATCAGGCGACGCCGGTAGGCAATTGTCGCACCGCCCCACGAATTCAGCAGCTCAATTAATTGCGGACGCCGTCCTTCACGGGCCGCGGCAGCGCGTTCGGCGCGAATCGCCTTAGCATGAGAAATGAATTCTTCTGCTACCTCGGTTTCTTCGCGGGTCCATCTCCTTCGGATTTCGTTTTCACCGATTTCGTTGGCAAGAAGCTCAAATCGCTTCAGGAACTTCTCAACTTGCACAACGTAATAAGCCAGCGATTCCGTCGCCGTATCAACCGCCGTCAAACCACCGCCAATCACAACAATCGGCATGCGGATCTGCAAATTCGCCAGCGATTCAAATTTAGCCGCGCCCGTAAGCTGCAATGCCATCAGGAAGTCCGATGCCTGACGCACTCCACGCACCAGGCCATTCTTCATCGGAATCACCGTGGGACGGCCCGCTCCCGCGCACAACGCGATATGATCGAAACCCATTTCAAATGCGCTATCCACCGTCATGGTTCCGCCAAACCGGACGCCGCCAAACATCGAAAACTCCCGTCGGCGCTCCAGCAGCAGGCGGATCACTTTTAAGAAGTTCTTGTTCCAACGAACGGTAATACCGTATTCAGCAACCCCGCCGAACCCGGCCATGATCCGCTCATCAAGGCGCTCATAAATCTCCGTAATATCGCGAATAGGCCGAAAAGGAACGCGCTTTCCTCGCGCATCCACGCCCGAAATATCGCTCGGCAGCGGCTCCAGCTTCAGCCCGTCCACCGCCACAACCGTATGCCCATCATTCATCAGATGATGCGCCAGGGTGAAACCTGCCGGACCAAGCCCCACAATCAGAACCTTGCGCCCCGTCCGCTCATGCGGAAATGGTCTGGCGATATTCAATGGATTCCACCGCGTTAATAAGCTGTAAATCTCAAAACCCCACGGCAGTTCCAGAACATCCTTCAGCGTCCGGGTCTCAACCTGCGGAATATCAACCGGCTCCTGCTTTTGGAAGATACAAGCCTTCATGCAGTCGTTGCAGATGCGATGACCGGTCGCTGCCGCCATGGGATTATCAATCGTGACAATCGCCAACGCGCCAATCGGGTTCCCATTGCCTTTGGCGGCATTCATCTCGGAGATCTTTTCGTCCAGCGGACAACCCGCCAGCGGCACTCCAAAGACGCTTGATTTAAAGGCCCCGTTCTTCTCTTTCAGCCCGGAAGAACAGGAATCCTTCCCTTGGTTGTGACATTTGATGCAGTAATGCGCTTGGTCGAGCGCACCAGTAAGATCGGTACCCGGATCAGTAAGCTGAAAACCTTCCCGTAAACGCCAATGGTCGCTAGTCAGTTCCAGCCGTACTAATCCGTCCACCGCAACCGCCTCCGCTGGCACCAGATGCTGCATGTCCAACTTATGCGGAGTTTTGAAAAGAACTCCGCTCCGGTGCTTGGCCTTTCCCTGCGGCGACAACGTGGCCCATGCCGCATAGAGAGTCGCTGTTTGAAGCTGTTGCGAATATTCCGCTTCATTTTCCAGCCAGCGTGCCACATGAATGGCAAAACTCAATTCAGTCAGCGGCTCCTGGATTAGAGTCTCCAACTCGGAAGCCACTGCGTAGCCGTCGATTTTCTCAGCACGCTCCTCGGTATAGCCGGTCAGCGCCTTGCGCTGCACAAAACGCCGCTTGACGGAATACAGCGGAGCCAATTCAGAGTGCCGGGCCTGCAGACGGCTCAACTCCGTCTGAATACCGAACAACTGCCCTAGAAAATCTTCCAGGTAAGGCGCCAGCTCAATAATCAGTTCCGAATGCTGCTTGGGAGAGAGAGAAGTTGGGTTTGTCCGTGCAGCTAAAAGCCGGTCGCGCATGGATGGCGCTGCTTGGCCTAGTTCGTCAATGAAAATACCGTCAATCCGTCTTAAACTTTCGTTCTGATACAGGTCTTCAAACTCCAGCCCAAAGGGCAGAGAAAGACTTGCCTGGTCCTGATTTTTATCTAGTTTGATCACAGCGCCTACGCTAAGGAACTCAAACTGTTGAAATTAGGAGGCAAGGGTGAATTCGTGAGCTTACAAACCCTACGCCCAGCCCGGTTCAGCTTGAGAGACATCTCCATTTTCGCAGATTCTTCCCGCTTTTGGCTGAAAGAAACAGTAACCGGACCATTAATGCCCGCCAACAGCCAGTTCAACACCCCAACAAACCATTTCGTCAATTCCGAACTACGCGCTCTACCCATTTGCGGTAGCCTACGGGTCTGATGCGAAGTGCGCTCCAAAGCACCTTACAGATCTACAAATTCTGTTTCCCGGTATGGACGGTGGTCGGCCTTTTCTTCTTTACCCAGGGCGTCACGCAGAAACTCGCTTCGCATGACCTAACCCCTTGGTGGCACTACCTGATCAGTTGGCTCATCGGAGTGTATCTGTGCGCCCTGCTCACGCCGCTTATCTTCTGGCTCAGCCGCCGCTTTCCGATAGAGCGCCGGAACTGGCTGCGTCGCGCTGGGCTCCACTTACTATTCAGCGCCCTCTTTTCTCTCGTGGAAATCGCTGTCCACGGTACCTTGATTCACTTTCTCGGTTTATTCCCCACGCTGATGAAGGGCTTCGCCGGAACCATTATTGTTCTGCTATTAATTGCCTTTCACCAAAACATAATGACCTACTGGACCGTCCTCGGTATTGCCTATGCGCTCCGTTACTACGGTCATTACCAGGAACGTAAGCAACAGGCGCTACGCCTGGAGCTACAGGCATCCGAACTGAAAACGCAACTGGTCCAGGCCCAACTGAGCGCCCTGAACACGCAACTCCAGCCGCACTTCCTCTTCAACACTCTGAACGCCATCATGGTTCTCGTCCGCCAAAGAAAAGCTAACGAAGCCGAGGAAATGCTCGCCCGTCTCAGCGATCTGCTCCGCTGCGTTCTGGAGGACGTGAACGCCCCGGAAGTGCCGCTCCGCCGCGAGCTGGAGTACGTGCAACTCTACCTGTCCATCCAACAAGTCCGCTTCCAGGATCGCTTGCGCATCGAAATTCGCGCCGATCCATCTCTCCTAGACGCGGCGGTTCCGCACCTGGGTTTGCAGCCGCTTGTCGAAAATGCCATTCAGCACGGCATCGGGCAAAGCTCGTCAGCAGGCAAACTTCACATCAGCGCCGCGCGCCTCGGAGACACTCTGGAGATGAAAGTACATGATGATGGTCCTGGCCTTCCTCCCGCCGGATGGCAATCAGGCCGAGGTATCGGATTAGCCAACACGCAGGCGCGTCTCCGCCAGTTGTACGGAAACAAGGCCCTGCTCACCGTGAAAAACAGCGAACCGTGTGGGACCGTGGCCACGGTGACGCTGCCGTACCATCTTATTTTTGACAACGCCAACGCGGAAATGATGGAGTTTCATGCTCTTAACAGCGCTGGTCGTTGACGACGAACCTCTCGCCCGCGAAGGTCTCCGTCTCCTGCTCTCCGAAGATGGGGAATTCAGCGCCATTCACGAAGCGAAGAATGGCCGCGAAGCCGTCGAGGCTATCCAGACCCTGCGGCCCGATCTGGTCTTCCTGGACGTGCAAATGCCGGAAGGAGACGGGTTCTACGTCGTACGGGAGATCGGCCCCGACCAGATGCCCGCTATTGTGTTCGTGACCGCCCACGACCGGTACGCCATCCAAGCCTTTGAGATCAACGCGATGGACTACCTGCTCAAGCCCGTCACCGCAGCACGCTTCCAGCAAACACTGCAACGCTCCAAAACCCGCCTGCGGAGCCAACCGGCTGGCGACGCGAATCGGCAGATTCTCCAGTTGCTCGAAACCATCGCCGCTCCACCCCGCTACATCAAGCGCATGGCGGTACGCTCCGCCGGAAAAACCGTCTTCGTTGATGTCGAAGAGATCGACTGGATCGAAGCTGCTGAAAACTACGTGCAACTACACACTGCCCGCACGGCCCATTTGCTCCATGTGGCCATGAACACGCTGGAACAATCGCTCGATCCCGCCCTGTTCCTCCGCATTCATCGCGGTGTCATCATCAATACCAAGCGCATTAAAGAGCTTCAACCCGCCACGCATGGGGAGTTTTTCATTACCCTCCACAACGGCGTACGGCTCCAATCCAGCCGCATGTACAGCGCCAAACTCAAAGCGCTGATGGCGAATCCTTTCTGATCCGGCGCTCTACCGGTTCACCAATTCGTTCAGCCAGCTCGTCAAAATTCCCTCGCCATCGGCGGCGGCAGGCTCCACACTGCCAATGAGCCACAAGAAAACCATGACAATCACCTACACAGCACCTTCCTCCACAAAGCCTGCACACGATACCCTGCCGCTGCAGCGCCAATCAACACCCCCATACAATTTCGCCGCCGGTTACCTGCGCGCTTTTCTGACCGTTTTAGTGCTGGCGCACCACGCCGTGCTCGCCTATATCTCCTTTGCGCCGCCACCGTCCCGTTCCCTGCTGACTCAGCCGCAGTGGTGGCTGGCTTTCCCAGTAGTTGACAGTCATCGCTGGGCGGGCTTCGATCTCCTTGTTGGATTCAATGATGTATTTTTCATGTCGCTGATGTTTTTCCTCTCCGGCCTGTTCGTCTGGAACAGCCTGCGGCGTAAAGGAGCCAGCGCGTTCCTGCATGATCGCGCCTTACGATTGGGCGTACCCTTCCTGGTAGCCGTGGCCGTGCTTGCCCCACTGGCGTACTTCCCCGCCTACCTCATGACAGGCAGTGGTGCGAGCCTTGGGGCATTCGGCAAGCAGTGGCTCTCCTTAGGACATTGGCCATCCGGGCCCGCCTGGTTTCTTTCGATCTTGCTGGCCTTCGATTGTCTGGCCGCCGCGTTATGGGCAAAATTCCCCCATTGGGGTACGTCCTTGGGCCGCGCCTTGTCACGCGTCTGGCGTACTCCCTGGACTTCCTTTTTGTTCCTGGTAGCTGTTTCCGCGTTGGCCTACATTCCCATGACATTGGCCTTTAATCCCATGAGTTGGACCACCTTCGGCCCCTTCACTTTCCAAACGAGCCGGTTATTCCATTACGCGGTCTACTTTCTGATCGCTATCGTCCTGGGAGCAGTCGGCCTCGACCGCGGACTCCTGGCGCGTGATGGCAAACTGGCGCGTCGCTGGACTCGTTGGCTCACCGCCGCTTTTCTCGCCTTCGGCTTGCAGGTGGTTGTCGGACTCACAGCCCTTTCTGCCCACACCGCTATCCCTATGTGGACAACCCTGGCGGGCTTCACGTTCGTGCTGTCCTGTGCCGCCTCCAGCTTCGCTTGCCTCGCGTTGTTCGCCCGCTTCGCCGCCCGGCGCTTCTGCATGTTCGACAGCCTGCGAGACAACGCCTATGGCATCTACCTGGTCCATTACGCCTTTGTGAGCTGGCTGCAATACGCCCTGCTGAAAGCGGCACTGCCCACCGCGACCAAAGGCTTATTTGTCTTCCTCGGCGCTCTCGCTCTGAGCTGGGCCACGGTTGCCGCCCTCCGGCGCATTCCTGCCGTGGCGCGTGTCATTTAGTCCAGTCAACATCACAGATCCGCTATGGCGAAAAGTAAGTCAGGAAAATCCTAACTTAAACAGGTCTGACTAACGGCTAAGAAACATCTGCCGACTATAAATATTGCGGCGTTTTTCCTCGATATGTCAATGTCGAATTTCTAAGTTCCATTCCTCAAAGCTCGACACAGACATTATGCGATTACATCTTGCAACACGTTCCAAATTCATGGCCACCCTGAATCTCCTGTTGACGGCAGCGTTCTTTACAGTCGGCCTCAACGCCCAGGCTACGGGTTACTGGCACACGGACGGAAACCAAATTCTCGATTCCAACAATGTGCCCGTTCGAATCGCGGGAGTGAACTGGTACGGATTTGAAACCCATCATCAGGTGGTTCAAGGGCTATGGATACAGGACTATCACACCGTTCTGAATTCAATTAAAAATAACGGATATAACACGATCAGGCTTCCGTTTTCTAATCAAATGGTTGAAAGTCCGATTATTCCGGACAATATTCAATACAATGTCGGCGATTATGCCATCAATACCGATCTGCAGGGCTTGAACTCCCTGCAGATCATGGACAAAATTATCGAGTATGCTGGCCAGATCGGACTGCATGTCATTCTGGATAACCACCGGTCATCAGCAGGGGACAGCGGAACGGAAACCGGCCTTTGGTACACGAGCAACTATCCCGAAGGTGTTTGGCTGCGAGATTGGCAGACACTCGTGACACGGTACATGAATAACTCAACCGTGATTGGCGTTGATCTTCGGAACGAGCCTCACGATGCGCATAATGGCGGCTCTTGCTGGGATTGTAGAGATGAACCTGATAGTAGGACACGTAACTGGCAGCTCGCGGCGCAGCGTGGCGGCAATGCTGTTCAAAGCATCAATCCAAACCTGCTCATCTTTGTCGAAGGAACAGATTGCTACGGCAGCGACTGCAACTGGTGGGGCGGAAATCTGGAAGGCGTGCAGTATCATCCAGTCCAGTTAAACGTGTCGAATCACTTGGTCTACTCGGCGCATGAATACGGCCCGAGTCTGTACCAACAGCCCTGGTTTAACAGCAGCACAAGCTACGACACCCTGTCTGCGCGATATACAAAGTTTTGGGGGTATGTCAGCCAGTGGTCGATTGCACCAGTTTGGGTGGGAGAGTTCGGAGCAGCAAACAACAGTGACCTTCAAAGTAATGCCGCCGGATCAGAAGGGCAATGGTTCCAGAGCATGATTACCTACCTGCACAATAACCCAGCGATGCATTGGACCTATTGGGCGATCAACGGCGAGGACGTAGACGGTTTGTTGGACTTGAACTATCGCGCAAAACCGGCGAATCCTTTTAAGCAGCAGATGCTGGCCACTATCCAGTCTCCGATAGCCAAGGCGTCGCTGCGATTTGTACCCGTCACGCCTTGCCGTATCGCCGATACCCGTACCGAGAGCGGTCCTTTCGGCGGCCCCATTCTACGTGGCGGAACATCCCGGGATTTCGTGATTCCGAATAGCGCCTGCAATATACCTGCCAATGTACAGGCGTATTCGCTAAATGTGACGGTCGTGCCTAGCGGCAAGTTGGGATTCTTGACCGCTTGGCCTGCGGGGCAATCCCGGCCGGGGGTGTCAACGCTGAACTCACCAGACGGACGCATTAAAGCAAATGCCGCTATTATTCCCGCAGGCGGCCAGGGAGGAATCAGCGTTTTTGTGACGGATGACACCCATTTTGTGCTCGACATCAACGGCTATTTTGTTCGCGCAACGGACAATCCGGCGCAGGCTTTCTACCCGGTGACGCCTTGCCGTGTCGCGGATACCCGGAACGCGGCAGGACCGCTAGGGGCACCTTCGCTGTCCGCCAACCAGAGCCGCAACTTTCCTGTTTTACTGAGCGCCTGCGGCCTGCCCGCCAACGCGCAAGCATACTCGCTCAACTTTACAGTCGTTCCCCGAGGGCCACTCGGCTATTTAGCGACTTGGCCGGCCGGTCAAACGCAGCCGGTAGTATCAACGCTGAACGCTACAACAGGAGCCGTCACCGCTAACGGCGCGATTGTTCCGGCGGGCGCGAGCGGCGACATCTCAGTTTTTGCCACAAACGACACGGATTTGGTAATCGATGTAAACGGCTACTTCGCGGCCCCCGGACCCGGTGGACTTTCGCTCTATAACGTGCAACCCTGCCGCGTGCGCGATACCAGGGATGACCGGAATTCAATCGGCGGGATATCTGGAACGCTGGGAGCACGGGTTACCGGCAGTGTGTGCGACGTGGGGAACGATGCGCAGGCCTATGTCATGAACGCCACTGTAATACCTCAAGCGGTGCAGGGAAGCCCGGCTTCGCTCGCGTATCTTACTCTTTATCCAGATGGCCAGACACGCCCGGTTGTCTCGACGCTCAATGCTAACGACGGGCAAATCACTTCCAACATGGCCGTTGTTCCCGCTGGAGACCTAGGATTTATCGACGCTTACGTGACTAGTTGGACGCATCTTATCCTGGATATCTCAAGCTACTTTGCGCCATAGTAATAAGCAGGCGCCTGTAAATGCCCAGAGGATCGGATTCGCTATCGTAAAGAACGGATACGCTACTATTTCCGCAGGTTTCTTTAAGTTTCCACCTGAAGAGTGGAAACTTGTCCTGACAATCCATCAAAGGCTCTCCTTCTTTTGGGTTTCACTGAGCGTCCGACGCAAGATGGGGAGCACAGCCATATCCTTCTCTCCCCCTAGCTGTTCCTTGATGGCGATCAACGTTTCCAGGTCGAGAACGCGGATGCTAGTTCCCCCACCAATCTCCATTTCCACCGAGTGTGGGAGCAACTCCTGATAGTCAAGGTTTCGCCCGATAGTAGCGAGCAGATCAACCGGGCCATAGCAGGTCAGCAGATTAAGATGCCCCGCTGCGGCGAGATGACTTGCCATCGGTTTCAATCGCCTTTCCGGTTGCATGCGAAAAATGGCATCCATCAGTGGCAGCACGGCGAGAAGGCGGTCTATGTTTGCAGGCTCACGAGAATAAACCACATCAACATCATAGGTTTGAATGGGCGCGCCATTCAGAACGGCGGCGAGACCGCCGACCAATATGAACTGGACTCCATTTTCCTGTAAAGTCCGCAAGGTGGCAACCAGCTTAGTGGGTTGCATTTAGTTCACGAATCGCCAGGATCTCATTAATGCGTTCTTCGTGAAAGGCCAACCGCTCAGCGGGCGTCAAGGAAAGCATCCAGCGGATTAGTGTCAGATCCACCCCCTCTTTGCTATAGTCCAGCAGTGGAGTGGCGGTACTCATCTCCGAATCATCCAACATAACGTCAGAATAACGGATCAATGGCCATCTCTCGCGCCAGCATGACTATACATTTGCTTCGTGCTTCCAGTAAGTCCATCAAGAAGAAATCAGCCCCGAAAAAAGAAACAGTTTTACGGGATGCGGATGTGTTGACCGGGCTTGATTTTTGGAAAACGTGCGATAACTTGCCAGGACTGATGGAAATTGATAACATCCTCGAAATGCTAATAGCGTATGAGGCTGCGGAAGCCAGCCGCCGGATGCATAGAAAAGGACGACCATAATGACAAAACCTAGAAGGCCCGCGATAGCCTTGGCGTGTGCTGGTCTCGCGCTCCTGATGTTTTCTGTCGCGCCCACCCTGCGAGGCGATGACCATAGAGAAGAAAGGGAAGGCAGTGATGAAGCCAGAATCAAGAGGGGTTTAGCACACGCTCCCGTTCCGCTGAATCTGAAAGGGAAGAACCTGGATCTGGTAGGTTTGGGAAGCTACTTCGTCAATGTGGCCGGAGATTGTAATGGCTGTCACACCTCGGACCAAGCCAATCCCTATCTGCCCGGTCATAATCCCTATTTGGGTGAGTCCGAACTCATCGATCCTGACAAATACTTGGTGGGCGGTTCGGAGTTCATTCCGGCCCATGGCGACTTTCCCGCGATCGTGTCGCGTAATTTGAGGCCCGAAGCCAACGGTTTGCCAGCCGGTCGTACGTTGGCGGAGTTTCGCGAAATTCTAAGGACCGGGATTGACCTCGACCATGCTCACCCGCAATATGGGCCTTTGCTACAAGTCATGCCTTGGCCAGCCTTCGGAAAGATGACAAACCGGGATATCCGCGCCATCTATGAATACCTCAGCGCGTTGCCTCCGAATCCGAAGCCTGTGCCCTAACTAACTAAATGGCGATGCTGCTGTTCATTGCAGATGCAGAAGCGGGCACCGGAGGAGGGGGCAGTACATCAAAAGATTTTGCAATTCGCTCTAAATCGATCCACATCGAAGGCCGGACACTCAGGCAGCGTGCTTATCCTGTATCAGTTTCTTCAGGACCGCCGTAATGTCCGGCGCTTGATAGATCGTGGAGAGTCGGTAGTGCCAATGGCCGTTTTTCGAGATAACGGCCCACATCGGCCACCAAAGCATGATGTGGTTCACAGAGCGCTCACATTGAAAGCAAATTAGTATCACGAGTAGAGATAAACGCGGAACCTGCCTTAGGTACTAAGTACTTCGTTAGATACCGTATATACTACTCGGAATGCCGGACGGCCCGAAGATCTGGGAGACGGTTTACGAAACGGTCTACGCCCCGATCAAAAAACGGCCCCTTCCCTCCCTCAGCTTTTTTGCTGTATGGTTGGGCGCTGGCCTTTGGCTGCGCTACAAGTGGGGGTTCCCCGAAAAACCCGAGACGGCGTTTGTCGCTGCGTTTACGCTGGCTTTCGTTATACCTGGAGTCGGCCTTCTGCTTTGCCTGCATCGGCTTCTGGTTGCCCGTGATCCGCCCTCTAGCCTCAAAGATTTGGGTGCCCTGGAAAAGATCAAGAGTTCGTTTGTGGGTCGCGAGGATGATGCTGCGAACTTGATGGACCTGATTCTCCATTCGCACCAGATCTGGCTGAATGGGGATTCCGGAGTGGGAAAGTCGGTTCTTCTGCAAAAAGCAATTCTTCCCGAACTGGCCAACCGGAAACTGGAAGCAGTCTACCTTAACTTCTGGCGCGGGGATTGGGAGGAGGCTCCTGCACTTGCCATTCTCGAAAAGCTTGGCAAGCAGGGTAAAAAGAAAGTTCTGGAAGCACTGGAAAATGCTCTTCATTCCTTTCATGGAGTCATCATTCTCGATCAGTTTGATGAGTTTCAGATCGAACACCGCGATAAGTTTATCTCCGCAACCAGTCAGGTAATCTCACGCGCCGACCTGGAATCCCGCAACGGCTTTTTCCGGATTCTCAATGCCGCCATCCGTGAACAGCGTATCCGCTGTATTTTTATTACCCGCCGGGATGTCGAGTGGGGCAAGCGTCCGGTCCTTCTTGAAAATGCTGACGAGTTCATTCTGCGGCGTCTCCCCGGTCATGTGATCGAAGCCGAGATTTCCCGGATTGTATCTTCCGAAGTGGTTCAAGATCCCGAGAATGGATGGCTCGAACTGTGCGCCCAATTGTGCGATGATCTCGCGGATGACGGGATACTTCCTGTCCAGATGCGTTTTGCCATTCTTGGATTGCAGGAATTGCGTGACAACCTTACCAGGGCCGCCTATCTTCGCCAAGGTGGCCTTCACGGTCTCGTTTCCGGTTACGTCGAGCGGGAAGTGCGCCGCGTCTCGGGGGATAAGGCTCTGTCCAGAGAAGTGCTTCTCCTTCTGGATCGTCTGGTGACACCGGATGGCCAATCGACCGTCTCAATGGCGGAAGCCGAGTTGCTTCACGGGCTGCCTGAGCCGCGCGCAAGCCGCATCCAGCAAGCATTATCGGACCTCCAAAGGTCGGACATTATTCGTCGCGTGCTGTCGCCGGATGGAGCGGTTCTCTGGCGGCTGGATCACGACTACCTGGTCAGGCCGGTACGCAGAATAGCCCGGCGGCAATTACCCGAGCAATGGGAAATCAAAGAGGCTTACGATCGGTTTGTTGCTGCTCCCTGGTGGAACAAGCCGGGTAAACTGGCCTTTCCCGTCCCACTCTTTCGATATCTTCGCGCCCGGCTTTTTCGTGGCCTCAGCTTCGGCTCAGCCGCTTCGTGGGTGCTTTTTAGCATTTCGGCTTGGCTGTTCTTAATGGGAGCTGCGGCTTATCTCGGTTGGAACGACATTGAAACAGTAGCTGATGAACGGCACGGGCGTGAACTGTTTAGTGTTTTCAGTGAGTTCGGTGAGAACGGCGGTTATTCTGAGGAAGAAGCCAAGGCTCTGCGGGAATTAACATCGTCCAGCTTATCTGTGCGGGAGGCTTTTCTCCAGACTGGTCTGCAGAGTGCTTCTAATTCTGCTCGCATCTCCAATCATTCCCATGAACTGGCACTAGCCCTTAGCCATTTCAGCGTTGAAGATTTGCAGGCAGTTTTCCGTCATTCGGTTAGCCCCGTATTCGATCACCCGCGGGTTAGCGGGGAAGTGCTCAGCGCGTCGGCGTCTTTGATAAACCGCTGGACCCTCTCTTCGTTGCTGTCGATGGCCGAAGCCGACGCCCTAGCAGGCAAGCTGGTGGAGCGCATGTCCGCCCAGAACACGGATTCCAGCACGCTCAGTGCGTTAGCCTCCGGGCTGGGCGCTTTGAGCAGCAGAGTGAGCCCGGACAAGGCCGACGCCCTAGCAGGCAAGCTGGTGGAGCGCATGTCCGCCCAGAACACAGATCCCTACACGGATTTCTTCAGGGTCCCTGAGTTAGCCTCCGGGCTGGGCGCTTTGGGCAGCAGAGTGAGCCCGGACAAGGCCGACATACTGGCAGGCAAGCTGGTCAATCACATAGCTAACACAAGAGACTCCGACCGTGTTCGTCCCTTTGGCACCGCTTTGGCTGCTTTTACCCAATCCTCGCTCACATCACAAGACTTGGCGCGCATTTCGCGTGCTTTCGAAATTCCAAAGGCTCCGTGTGCTCTGATTCTAAGACTCGATGGCCGTACTGCGAAACAGGCTCAACTTCTGCATCAGCTCACAAATCCCGTCTGCGAGGAAGGTGACTGGAAAAAAATGGCTCTTGCTCTCGCACAACTCACCGGTCAGTCGTTCGCCAGTGGAGACATGCAGAAGCCTTCAGAAATCAAAGTGGACTTTGTGAAACTTTGCAACTACATCGCCAGCCAGCGTTCCACTCATTGGCATTGGAATCTGCCTTGGCCGGAAGTCGTCGGCTTGTCCATACTCCTTGCCGCCGTTATCATCTTCATGTTTGGAGTGATGAAGCTTCCCGCGCGCAGCATATCCACTACTACAGGCGGAATGAAGACATGACGCATGTCTATGCGGACTGTGCCAGGAAAGCAATAGAGCATTCCGGTCACAAATTTAAATTGTTCCACTCGGTAGGCCGGACAGTTAGGAAGTAAGAGCAGGCTTGGGCTGGCGCTGGGAGCGGACTAAACTGAGCGCCCCAAAACAATGATTCTGCACGCGCTGCCAAACTGGCCGCCATTCGTTTCGCTATAGAGACACTACGACCGCCTTGCAGAAGCTCAGACGAGAGAAACACGCGGCCTGAGTGTCCCGCCTCCGATGTGGAACGATTTAGCTTGCCATAACTACGTGCGCAAACCGGACGACGGTGGGCGCAAATCACACAGGAGGCATGAACAATCCTTGTGCGAGAGTCAAGCTTTACGGCCTTTG
>JBJMGL010000099.1:0-1646 GCA_045807985.1 Bryobacteraceae bacterium | reverse complement strand
CATCCGCCCCTTCCACCACTTTTTCCCACTCGGTCAGCACGCTATCGAGCTTGTGCACAGTGGCATTCCAGCTTTTGCTGTCAAAGCTGTTAAATGTTTCCTCATTATTGCCGTTGAACGCTGCGGGCTTCTCTCCTTTGAATTTTGCCAGCTCTTGCGCGTTCCAGAAAGCTAAGTGGTTGGCCAGTTGACCGATCGAGTGATTTCCGCTCTTGTCTTTCCAGCTTGCCTGCTCCGGCGTTAGGCCTTCCAAAGCGACACTCACCGGTACAAACCAATCTTTCTGGTTATGCGTGGTGCGCAGTTGCTCCAGCAGAACACCTTTTATGGTCGTTGGCGGTTGCTTTGGAGTTTGTCCGTGCAGCAGTGATGCTGGCAACAGCACGAGTACGGCAAATAGCTTTTTCATCGGTTTGGTTTCTCGTTATCTAAACAACGCGTGAAATCTCTTCCTGTCAGCTCAGCGCAGACGTATCGATATATCCAAAGCGCCAATGTACTTATCGGCAGCGCCGTAATATCCGGTAATTTTGAGACTGTTTGCGTCTGACTCTTCCGATTTGCGGATAGCGCCTTCCAGAAAAATCACGTTGGGAACCGTGCCGCTCTTCTCCCAGGCAAGCGAGGGAACCACGAACGGGCGATCCGCCCTGGCGATCACGCGGCGCGGGTCGTTCCGGTCAAAAAGTATCCAGCCCGGGCCATAAACCAAATTGTCGTTCGCGCCGTTGTAAAGCAAAAGAATACCGGCTTCCGTGACGAAGGGTACTGGGCCCGGCTCCATCACCCGTGAGTCAAATGCGCCTGGACGGCGGTCGAGAACCGGCTGGTCCGTGGCGTCGCGCCAGTGCAGTAAATCATCGGAAACAGCCAGCCCCATGTAGTCACGCGCCTTCCCGTCAGGGTCCGTGCGAGTACCCAGGTAATACATCCACCATTTGCCGTTGACCTTTTCCGGAATAATCGCGCCGGACTTCGTCCATTGTGTATTCCAGGTACCGCGATACGCAGGCATGATGACACCCTTTCGCTCCCAATGGAGAAGATCGTTCGATGTCGCCAGACACAACTGCGCAGCATGTGTATCATATCCGGTGTAAGTCAGGTAGTAAAGGCCGTTAATCTCCACCACACGCGGATCTTCGACGCCTCCGTTTCTCTCATACGGAGCCTCCGGCATAAGTACCGGATCAGGCCGCATGGTGAAATGCAATCCGTCGCTACTCTCGGCATAGCCAATGCGCGATGTATGATGGCGGTCCTGAGCGCGGAACAGAAGCACGGTCTTGGAACCGGCACGAATTGCCGTCGGGTTAAACAGAGCAAGCTCGGACCAGGACGATTGCGGGCTTAGCAGCGGCGTTTGTGAAACCCGCTCGGCGCTGATCTGCACACCCGCGACCGCGGCAGCAAAGCACAATCCGCCAGCAATTAGGAATCTCATCTCTTCACGTCAGCAGCCGCGACCGGCATTGGTCCCTTTGTTGTCGGATAACCTTTACTTACCCAATCCGTGTGCAGATTAGTCTTATTTACGACTACCTTGACATCTGTAAAGCCGAGATCCTTCAAGGTATTGTATGCCGGATGGATATTAGGACACTTATCGAACGGGCAGCACCCGCAGTAAATTACAATTGGATGAT
>JBJMGL010000098.1:0-8057 GCA_045807985.1 Bryobacteraceae bacterium | reverse complement strand
TGGAGAAAACACTGAGTAAGGAGCTTCGCGCCTGGCAGCAGAACAAAATGGAAGTCCAGCGTCTGACCGCTTACCCCTGGTGGATCAAGGGTGCGAGGATCATATCATCTATTCGGGGAAAAAGTATAAGCGATTAGATCATACTGCAATCCGGTTAACTCGTCAAAATGTTTTCTATACCGTGTCAAGGACTCGCTTCTTTACCTTCCGCAACGTCATCAGCCGGTCCCTCTCGGCTGGGTTCATCAGTAGCTGTCCTCCCTGCATCCCTCCAGCCTGAACCTGTCAAGGGGACCTTTCTACTTGGCTCTAAGGTGACTTTCTCACTTTGCTGCGACAGGGAGCGAAGCCTGTTGACCACTGTGATATGTCCCCTGAGACCACATTAGAAACGTCTCCTAACCTAAGTCGGCAGAGGGGCTTGGGTTGGGAAGCACAGGCGTGAGCGCCCACTCCGGGTCCAGCATGCGATATGCTTGCATTCGCCCTAAGGTAGACAGTATGGCCGACCCAAAGAAGATTGTTCCGGAACCTTTATCGTTGCAAGATCTGAATGCGCTGCTTCCGAATCCCGGAAGCGATGGCTATACGTTTTTTGACAGCGTTAGCAATTGCACAATCGAGAAAACACTAGAGTTCCGCAAAGTAAATTGCTGGTGGATGATCGAAATGTCTTATATTGTTTACGGGACATCCGGGGCCTTTGTAAAAGAGCAAGTTGGAAAAATCGGTCTTGAGGCGACCGTCTTTGGATTTGACCGGCTTCAACCTCCCCATATTCTAATCGCTCATAACAGCGAAGTCATTGTAATCGCATTTAGGGGCACGAGAATAAACGATCTCCCCGACATACTTGCCGATGTGTCGTTCTTGCCAGAGTTAACAAGTAATGGGTTTGTCCATAGTGGGTTCCAGAACGCTCTTCTCTCTGCCGGCATATGGAACGAAGCGAAGCGGCATTTGGCTGGCATTTCAGGAGAGCAAGTCATACTGTTCAGCGGACACAGCCTTGGGGCAGCGCTAGCGACGATTGCCCGACGGGCTTACCGCGATCCCAAGGGCCGCCAGCATGCTCTTTACACGTTTGGAAGCCCACGTGTCGGCGACGAGTTAATTTTTTGTCCGAATTATCCACCACACGACTACCGGATTGTGAACGACCAAGATCTTGTCCCGCATGTTCCGACACCACCTTTGTACGGGCATGTGGGCTCCGCATTCGGACCAGATGGAATGCCGCTGGCAAGCAGTTTCTGGGAAGAATTGGAACACCGCTTTTCGGGTATCGGAGCCGCTCTCGGTGTGTTCTCTTCTGCGGCGTGAAGACAGCGTCTCTCGGACTACTTCAGTGCGCAAGCCCTGAAGCCGGTCGGCGATCATGCCCCGCGCTGCTACGCGACAAAGATCTGGAATTCTCTGTAAATAGTTCAAGTGACCGGCTTCACGAGCAGCAATTATTGCTACTTTCGGGATTGCTGACTGACGACAAGTTCGCCAATTCGGCACTGCGGAACCGGTAGTCTGCTTCGGCTCACTTCGCGAAAATAGGTGCTTCGCGCCAATGATCCGCCTGACAACCCACAGACCGTTTTACGCCGGCCAATCATTTGATCCGCAGTTCCCAGAAATAGCTCCTCTCTTGTCGCGCAGGGTAGACCTATGTTGCGAACGAACTTTCAGACGCCTGTATATGCGCATTGCATCACTTCGATTGCTCGCACCCAGAAGAGCCACAGGGACGGGTCATGCCGATTGACGGGGCCTGTATTCGCGAGGCCGGCTCAGGAGAGAAAACCGGGGTACTACGAAAGCAGCGATCATCGAGTACACGCCGAAGCCAGACCAACGCAAGCGCGCCCAACACCAGGGCATAGGTGGCGGGTTCCGGAGTTGATACGGGTGTCGCGGAAAATTGGACCGGAAGCTCGGTATCCTCTGATCCGGGCGAGCCGACCGTGAATGGTGGTGTCGAGAAAAACTCCAGATATCCGGGCGTCGCCAGGAAATCGGCATAGAAGGGGTTGGCATAATTCCCGTCCGCCGTGGAAAAACCGAACCCGTCCTTAGTTAACTGCGGCCCCGGGCCTGGGAACACGAGATCATCGACAGTGTAAGGCTCGTTGCCCGGGATCGATGTGCCTGGGGCTTGGAGGCCGGTAATGGTTTCCCCATTGCGCGTGCCAGTGATCCCAACAATCAAATAGCCACCATTTCCATCGGGGCTGTCCACCGTCGTAAAAGTTCCACTGGCGGTGATCCCGGAGCCGGAGTAGCCCCAGTGCCACAGAGTGGAAGCAGTGGCTGTGGCCGTCGTGAGCGTGACGACTGCCAAGGCAGCCAGGCCGAACCTCGGGGGGCAGGGTAGAAAGGCGAAGGGAAAGGAACGCATGGCCGAAAGCTTAACAAACCGATTTCACCGGAACGAGGGAAAACGGGAGCCCGACGATCCAGCAGCGTCATCCTGCGAGATTATTACTCTGGTTTCTACCGTCGAAACGCAGTAAAGGGACAGGCCGGTCGATGATGCCTGTAGCAAACCATGTTGTGCCTGAGATACGCGCATCCTGGAGATCTGGATCTGTTATCAGTGGTCATCACTTACTTAATACCTCTTGAAAAAAAGCGAGCGCACGCGGGTCTTGCGATTGGCCTAGCCAGAAGAATGCCTGTTTTCGGGCTTCCGGGTTCTTTTGTGTCCGGGCGATCTCGATCAGCTTGGGAATGCTCTCGTCCTTTGGTAGTTGCGAGAGGGCAAAAACCGCTCGCTTTTTGACGTCTGCGTCGGGATCATTCTCGATAGCGTCTTTAATAGTGGACGCGGCGCGCTTACCGGCTTTTTGCCCCAGCCAGAAGAGAGCCTGGCCACGCACATGGGAGGACGAGTCGGCCTTTGCCGCTCGAATCAGCTCGTCCAGGGCCTCCGGCTGCTTGCTGATTGATAAGGCGAACACGGCTTTGTCGCGCACTTTGGGGCTTGGATCGCTCGCCACCATATTCTTCAGAGCGGCTACTCCAGGCGCATCACGGCTGGCACCAAGCCAGAAAGCGACTTTCTCGCGAACGCGTTCCGGTTGTGCCGTCCTTGCCAGGTCGGCCAGCGCCGTATCAGCTTCGGAACCAGCATGTTGAGCAATGGCAAAGATAGCGCCATCCGCCACGTGGCTAGAATCGCTCGCGGCCAGTGTCTTCAGATAGATGATGCTGGCGTGGTTTGAAACGCCATTCAGCCAGACAAACGGAAGTCCGCCGGCGTCGAGCGGGCAATGCAGCGAGTACAAGTGAACTTTACCGACTGCATTATTCTCAACACGCAAAAGAACCGCTGCTGTATCAGATCCTTCCAACTGCACGGGCGTGTTCGGGCGTATACTAGCGCTTTTATCTGTCCAATTTCCCTCCAGCCCGCAGCCTCTTCCCCCATCTCCATTCCAACAGCAGTTCTCGCCGTCCTTCCTGATGGTTTTCACTGTATAACCGAACCAGGTTGGGGAGCCGCTGCGCAGTGTTGAGGCCCAATCGCCGGAAAAAGCGCGGCTCTCCAGTTTTGCGTTTCGTATGTCACTCTGCGGACCCTGGGCAAAGGCAGCAACAGACGCCAAAAGAACAGCGAGAGTTTTCACTTAAGCACCTCCATCATGTAATCGGTTACTTCTTTCGAATGGACAAGAGACATCTGCTTCACAATTTCCGCTTTCATCTCAGGATCCTTTTCGCTTCTTGCTAAATCCACCAGCGCTTTTCCGTTCTGCTGCAGAAACAGCGCCTTCAGGATTTCCTTACGAACGTCATGGTTGTTGTCAGACCGGTAAATGGAAACCAAGGTATCGGCACGTCCGTTATTCCCCATCAGACCGAGAGATTTGATGGCGGCCGCTCGCAAACTAGGGTCCTTTTCCGAACGCGCCAGTTCCGCCAAGCGTTGGGAGTTGCCGCTGAGGAACATTGATTTGAGAATGGCCTTTTTATCTTCGAGTGAGCTATTAGATTCGTAAAGTTGCCAGATCTCATTTCCACCGCCGCTAAGACTCAACTGCCGTATTGCCTCATGCCGCAGTTCCGGATTCTTTTCCGTTTTAGCGGCGTTAAGCAGCAGATTGCGTGATCCGGAAAGCATGAAACCCTGTAAGATCGCGCGCTTAATGCGGTCATCCGTCGAGGAGTTATAGATGGATGCAAGTTCCTGGCGGGAATCGTTGCTACCCATCATGCCCATATATCGAATCGCCTTGAGTTGCAGATCAGGATTCTGGGCTCCACGGGCGATTCCACTTAAAGTCTGTTGCGCTTGCGACGACCGGTTCTGCACAAGAACAAACAAAGCTCGTTCCTTCACTTTGTCTGAGTTATTGCTGGTTAAAACCTTTTGAAGCGCTGGGAGCGCCATGTCCGGGTCAGACTGCATCAGGCTGTTAATGGCCAGGAGCTTCAATTCTTCATTGGCTTCAACACTGGGGTTAACAGGCGAGCCTTCCTGTGCACGAACCTCGATATTGAGTGCCCGCGCATCATTGTTCCAGCGGCTGGAAGGATAATCGTGCCGAAG
Organism: Bryobacteraceae bacterium; assembly: GCA_045807985.1. Lineage (GTDB taxonomy): Bacteria > Acidobacteriota > Terriglobia > Bryobacterales > Bryobacteraceae > Bog-105. Next base: position 3,514 of record JBJMGL010000098.1, on the reverse strand, counting down.
CTGAGCCAGCGTGGAAAGAGCTTCCTGGCGGCGTCCGGCTCGGTTTTGAGCGTAAGCCTTCCAGTAAAGAGCCGCATCCGCGGCGCTTCCCTTATGCGAAGCGGCCACTTCGAATGACTGCACAGCTTGATCCCACCGATGGGCATCCAAAGCCTGCATACCCTCCTGGTAAGCCGCGTCTTTGAAACCCTCCGAACGCGCCTGGAAATTTTCGGTAAATGAACTCGGCCAATCAAGCCGTTCCTGCGCGGAAAGCACACCGGTTAAGGCAAAGAGTAAAACATAGTGGCGAATCATAACTTCTGTCCTTCGTGCCGTACACCGGCACTGGTAATCCGTACTTTGAAAAGCAACCCGTCATCTTTGATGCGGCTTTGTAAAGCCTGGAGGTCGTCCGCTGAAAGGTCGGGAGGACTATTCGCAAGATCAAGCAGTACCCGTTCTAAATCATCCAGGGTGATACTGTGGGCCACCTCGCCCGCTCTAGCGCTGGCCTGCCGTAGCAAACGGTTCTCCTCCAAAAGATCGCGGGCCCGGCTGCGTTCGTCCGAAAAGTCCAATGTTGCAGGCGGAGCATTCAGCAATTCCGTCAGGAGCACCTGCGACCGCTCCAGATGATCGCTCAAGGAAATCAGCAGCACGCGTTCGCGGGCTTGCGCCGAAATACCGTGGGAATGCCGGCGCTGCTGCGTCAACATTCCCGCCAAGAAAGCAAGGGCAAACAAAGCAGCCAGAGCCGGAGCAAATATCCAAGGCCGAAAGAACAAAGACCGTAACGACTTCCGTTGAGGCAGTTGAGGAAGCAAGCGCATCCAGACTTGGTTTTCGTAGCCCGGTTCCGGCTCCGGCACAGGCGTATCACGGACAGCGCGAAGCAGCTCTTCCAAAAGCCTGTACTCTCCCCCACACCGGCTGCACTGTTGAATGTGTTCACGCACACGCCCGTCAGCTTCGCCGTAATAAGCGTCTGTCAACTGTTCAGGGGATAGATGAGTCATCGCGCGCTCCCCCACGCCGGTTCGAGAGCACGGCGAAGCTTCTGCACGGCCCGGAAAACGCTATGTTTTGCCGCATTGTTTTGAACTCCCAGCGTCCGGGCAATCTCTTCGATGTCGCATCCTTCAAAATGCCGCAGCACAAAAGCGATCCGCTCCGATTCACTGAGCTGGTCCATGGCCGGTCCGAGCAGATCGGCAATCTGTCCGCTTTGCGTCAAACGTTCAGGAGACGGCGCGGGCGTGGCAATGCGGTCCAGCCAGCTTAGCTCTTCGCCTTCTTTAATAATGGGCTGCTGTTCCCGGCGGCTCTTGCGCGAGCGAATCAGATCAAGCGAACAGTTTGCGCAAATGCGGTAAAGCCAGGTAGAGAAAGCGGAGCGGTTGTCGAACCGCCCAAGCTGCTTATAGGCGCGAAGAAAAGTCTCCTGAACCAGATCCTCAGCGTCCTGTTGGTTGCCAGTCATGCGATATGCCAAACGGAATAAAGCGCGGCTATGGCGCTCGACAAGGACACGAAAGGCACTCTGGTTCCCTTTACGCGCCTCTTCGGCAGCCGCTGCGTCGGTCCATTCCATCCGGCTGATGTTTAGACTGATAACACGGTCAGCGGTTAGTTGAATACAGAAATATGATGTCGCATTAAAGTCTCTTTTGCAGATTTCGAGCTTGCCCATTCTGGAACACTTGGCCGGAGTTCACCTGAGACGGTGGGTAAATGTGGAGTTGCCCCAGGTGCAAACGGCTCGCCTGGACCTGCTGGGCGAGACAGATGGGGGCGAACTGGTTCACTTCGAACTGCGGAGCACAAATGACTCAAACATGGCGCTGCGCGTGGCTGAGTATGCGCTGGGAGTGTACCGGCAGTTCCGGCGTTTTCCCCGGCAGTTTTTGTTGTATTTGGGCGAGCCAGCGTTGCGAATGGCCCCGGAGCTTCTTGGCTCTAGCTTTTCGTTTCGCTATGAGCTGGTGGATCTGCGGCAGATTGATGCAAATGGTTTTTTGCGTGGTCCCGCCAGCGCCGGGAACGTTCTGGCCATTTTAGGCCGGGTCAAGAATCCGGAAGGAACAGCACGCGAAGTGCTCAGCCGCATTGCCCAGTTGCCGCCAGATCAGCGGCCGCTTGCTTTGCAGCAGTTAATGATACCCTCAGGACTGAGGGGTCTGGAAGAGTTTGTACGGAAGGAAGCACATGCCCTTAGAGATCAATCTTCTTGAGAATACCGTTATCGGACATGCCCTCAGGCAGGGTATGCAGGAAGGCCGTTTATCGATTATCCGGCGCATGCTTACACACCGATTCGGTCAATTTCCGGAATGGGTTGAGCCGCGCCTGAGCGCCTTATCGGGCGAGCGATTGGAAGAACTATCAGACCGGCTTCTTGATGCCCGGCGCTTAGAAGATCTTTTTTAACAGCATTAGGCCATTTTACTGCGCGTCCGGCGCTTTTGCATCGGTACCACCGTCCAGATAACGCCGGAACCACCATGCCTGCCAGTTCAGGCTTTCCACTAAATGCTTCGGTTCTCCCGTGCGAGTCAGGTTATGGTTTTCACGCGGAAAGATAACTAACTCGCTTACCACGCCGTAATGCTTCAAGGCGCGGAACCATTGTTCGCCTTGCTCCAGCGGAACCCGGTAGTCATTGTCCGAGTGAAGGATCAGTGTCGGCGTGCGCACACTCCGTGCATACTTCAACGGCGAGGCATCCCAGTACTGCTGAAAGTCGTCGAACAGAAATCCTTTGAAATCGTCCTCGTGGCCGTAAGCTCCATCGCGGGTGCCATCGTCACTGATGAAGTTTGACACGCTACGCAGCGTAACCGCGGCCTTAAATCGATTCGTATGTCCCACAATCCAGTTGGTCATGTACCCGCCATAGCTGCCGCCCGTGACGCCCAGGCGATTCGGGTCAATCCAGTCATTCTGTTTTAGAACAGTGTCCACGCCAGCCATAATGTCCTGGTAGTCCATGCCTCCCCAGTTATTCACAATGCCGTGCTCAAACTTCTCGCCATAACCCGTCGAACCACGAGGATTGCAGAAGAAAACAGCCCAACCTTTAGCCGCATAAACCTGAAATTCGTGATACCAATCGGTGCCATACTGCCCGGCGGGTCCGCCATGAATACTAAGAATCATCGGATATTTGCGGCCCGGTTGCCATCCTTGCGGCTTCACCAGGAATCCGTCAATCAGCCATCCATCAGTGCTCTTATACGGGACGCGCAACACAGATTGCGGATCGAGTTCCCGCCATAGCTCCGCGTTGGCATGCGTGAGTTGCCGTTCCTCCTTCCCGTCCAAATTGGAGACGTATAACTCATCCGGATGTTTGAAGTCATTCGACAGGTAAACCATCTTATTTGCCGGCGCGCTGAACGAGAAGGCATGGACAGCTCGTTCACCCGAAGTGGCCTGCAATAACTTACGTTGGTGCAAATCCGCGCGAAAAATATGTGTCTGCCCCTTGATTCCTGCTGAAAACAGCACGTCATGGTCGGTCGTGCCCCAACGC
>JBJMGL010000097.1:0-4239 GCA_045807985.1 Bryobacteraceae bacterium | reverse complement strand
TCCAAGAATTCCCGCACTTACGCAAGAAGTTCTGGGGACGGCACCTGTGGGCGCGCGGCTATCTGGCCGTCAGTTCTGGCACGATCACGGATGACATGATCCGTGAGTATATTGAAGAACAAGAGGGCGAGCAAATGGCTGATGACAGTCGATTTCCAATCGACAACTCCTAAACCCACCGACTTGCAGTCGGTGGTCGTTTAGTTTAATGAGGTTGCACCTAAGTTCTAGCGCCTAGCACGCTCTCCCAATTAATTGGCCTCCGACCCAAAAGTAAGAGTCGTACTGTGCTTCGCTTCTACGGAGTTCGAGAAATTGCCGCCCCGTGCGACTGCTTGACCAGATCAGCAGTATGGCCGATGGCAGTTGAATGGGTTTGGGATAGCAATTCTTCACTGCCCGAAAACGCCTTTTCTCAACAACTCTGTCAGCTCTTCCGGTGACTGGTCAAGAGGCAATGGAATGACTTCGCCCACGGAAACTGAAATTTGTCCTGTTCGAAACCAACGCCCGCGCTGTACCTTGATCTCACCCAAACCGTGTAAACGCATGGGCAGCGCAGGAATTCCAAGCTCTTTCCATAACAACCCGGCGCCGCTCTTAAAGGGCTGCGGCGTGCCGTCGTCCGAGCGTCGGCCTTCGGGAAAAACAATGACACTGTACCCGCGATCAACCGCTTCCCCAGCATGACGAAAGCTACGGCGGAACCCGCTCATTTGAGGCAGCGGAAAGATGTTGAAGAGGGCGGTCACAAGATAATACTCAATCGGCGCGACCAGGTTTAAAAACCAGTGGCCTTGATTCCGGCTCCGCCGCCAGTCGAGTATCATCTCGCCGGACATTGCCACCGCAACCCGGCGGCGTAAATGACCGGGCAAAGCATACAGCAGAAACGGCACATCATAAGATGTCACATGGTTGGCGACGATCAGCATCGGAGAATCCGGCCACTGTGTTAGTTCCCTACGAACACGCGTCCGCGTCATAAAGCGGAGCAATGGCATGGCAACGGCTTCCAGAAAGGCGGAGCGCATCTTCTGCATCAGCGGATTCCACGGCCAGCGCGGATAAACGTGATCCGCCTCCCCTTTTAAAGCAGGCGCGGCAGGTGTACGCGCCATTAGTTGGCGAAGGTCCTCGTTCGTTTTCACCTCCTGCAACGCGCGTTCATCAATGGAAATTCCAAATTGCTGTTCCAGTTGCGCCTGCAGTTGAACACGGCCCAGGCTATCGAGATTCAGTTCGCCGCTGTGCGCGTCAGACCGGGCAACCTCACCGTTATGGACCATGCGCGCTACCTCGCGCCGCAGAATCTTACCTGTGGAAGTGCGCGGCAAATCCGGTTCCGGCCACACCACCCATCGGCGAATCTGCTGAAAATCCGCCAACTCCCGATTAGCAGCCGTAACCGCCTCACTGGGGCCGGAAGAATCAGCCATGACCAGCGCCGCCAGCGGTTCAGGTCCATGGTCCGCAGGGACCTCAATCACAGTACAGGCCTTCACCCCTGGTTGGCGCAGCAGAGCGGCTTCCAGATCTTCCGGATAGATGTTGAGACCCGCGGACGTGACGATGACATCCTTCTTGCGTCCGCGAAAGCGCAGGTTTCCGCTCTCGTCGAACTCGGCAAGATCACCCGTAGCGAGCCAATCAGATTCCGCTTGGTGCAACTGCCCGCCTTGCCAGATCGTGCTTGAAATGGTCTCGCCGCGCACCAGCACTTCCCCTTCGTCGCTCAAGCGAACTTCGCGTCCGGGCAGCACTTGCCCAACGGAGCCGCGAGCCAGCTTGAACGGATGGTTCAGGCTGACCAGAGCCGTTGTTTCCGTCATGCCGTAACCCTGAATCACAACAAAGCCGAGAGAGTTCCAGAAGCGCTCGCTATCGGGCGTTAAGGAAGCCCCGCCACAGACAAACGCCCAGAACTTAAACCCAAACAATCTATGTACGTCTCGAAAACGCCACCAGCGCCTCCAGGCGCCAATGCGTTCAGCCGTTTCCAAACGCTTCGCCAAAGACGGAATACGCTGGAGCAAGTACACACGCAGGAGGTCCAACACGCGTGGAACAGCGGCCAGCACGGAAATACGGCGTGTGCGAATTTGCTCAATCAGATCAGGCGCAACCAGCCGGTTTTGGTAATGCACCTCAGTTCCAAGCAGGGGAGGAATCCACAAGCCCATAAACTGGCCGAAAACATGGCTTAACGGAAGCGTATGAAGAATGCGGATGGGATGAAAAGGACGCTCATAGCGCAGATACTTGCCTATCTCCTCCTCGATAGGCCGCAAACTCGCCAGAACGTTATGATGCGTATGAACAACGCCCTTGGGCTCGCCCGTTGTGCCGGAAGTAAAGACGATTTGTAGCGGGTCCGACTCTTTCAACCCGAGAGTCGGTTTGTAATTGTTTGCCGCAGGGAGATCCAGTAGCTCCTGCAACGCCAAGCGTGGAACGTCGGCATTTAACAGGCGGAGCTTTTCGGTATCCCCAACCACAAGTTTCGGCGTGACTTCTTCAATAATGCGCGAAGCAAATCCGACCGGACTCGCCGCATCGATCGGAACGGCAAGAACTCCCGCGAGCACGCAGCCAAAAAACGACCCCACCCATTCGGCGCTGTTCTCTCCCCATATCAGAACGCGATCACCCTGATGGACGCCACGGCGCGACAATTCCGACGCGAAACGCCTGGAAAGTGAAGCTAAGTCCCGGTAACTTGTGGAACGCTCACGCAAGCCATGAAAAGCCGTGATGGCAGTCTCTTCGCCGAGCCTGTCAAAATCGGTTACCAGCGAAGATAAGTGAGACCGAAACGCAGGCACATCTTCAGCCTACGATTATAATGCGCCGGTTTACTTGCCAGTAGCAAACGCCTTTGGCTTAGGCGAATTGCTTGCTTCTTGTTGGGCGCTTGTTGCCTGCCGGACTAACAACGGCCCTCTCCTTGGTGGCGCCGTAATCTCCTGAAGGAAGATCAAAGAGCGAGGCGTTGCTGCCGCTATCACGGTCCCATGCTGGTGCATCTTACGAAGGAGCTTGCAGCCAGATTTGTCGTAATCACTAAGTTGAGATATATCGACAGTAATTTTACGCTGGAGATTTCCGGTCAACGCCTTTCGCCAGTTCCGATCAACATCGTGAACAGCATTATCGGCAAAGCTACCTGCAATTTCGATGCGGTATTCATCCGCGCCGTCATAAATGTTTAAGATTGCCATATGTCATCTCGAATTCATTTTGCTTAAACCGTTAGACGCGGTACTGAATTCTAGGATACACACTTTATTAAAAGTTCTCAATCTTCTTTATTTTAGAACTGAGCTCGGCATCTGAGTTTTAGCAGCTCATTTTCAACGCCAAAGGAAGACATCGCCAGGATGCCTAATCGAGTACTGCCCGGATCACCCTACCCGCAAGGCGCGACATGGGATGGAATGGGGGTAAACTTCGCCATCTATTCGGAAAATGCCACGAAGGTCGAGCTTTGCCTATTTGACGAGCTAGGTTCAGCCCAGCACGAAACCATTCGTCTGGAAGAGTCCACAGGGCGTGTCTGGCATTGTTATATACCCGGGTTGAGCATCGGTCAACTCTACGGGTATCGAATTCATGGCCCGTACGAACCGGAGAAAGGCTTGCGTTTTAATCCGGCCAAGCTGTTAATCGACCCGTATGCCAAAGCGGTAGCAGGCGCCGTGAACTGGGATTACCCGATTTTCGGCTATCGTATCGGTGACCCAAAGGAAGACCTTAGTTGCGACAGTCAGGATGATGCGGCGGGCGTACCTAAGAGTGTCATAACCAGTTCGCAGTTTGACTGGCAGAACGACCATTCGCCGGAAACTCCCATTCATGATTCCGTGATTTATGAGGTCCATGTAAAGGGTTTCACCATGCAGAATCCGGAAGTAAATGAAAGGCTGCGTGGCACATATTTGGGCTTGGTGAGCCCGCCTGCTCTGGCCCACTTGAAGAAGCTGGGCGTGACCGCGGTGGAACTGATGCCGGTTCACGCTTTTCCCGATGATAAGCAGCTTCTGGATCAAGGCCTGAGCAACTACTGGGGCTACAACACAATTAACTTTTTCTCCCCCACGGCCCGCTACTGCAGCTCCGGAGACATGGGTCAACAAATCGGCGAGTTCAAAACCATGGTGCGGGAATTGCACCGCGCCGGTATCGAAGTCATTTTGGATGTGGTTTATAACCACACATCGGAAGGCAATCAGATGGGGC
>JBJMGL010000096.1:0-7961 GCA_045807985.1 Bryobacteraceae bacterium | reverse complement strand
GCGGGTCGTGCCGGACAATGAAGCCCAGGAAGTACGATCTTGGCTTGACAAGGAGGGCTTGCAATTCAAAACCGGCCCGAATCCGGAAACCGATTTAACAGACGAGCAAATTCTCGAACAGTGCCGTATGTACATAGCTGTCTTGCGAATCGCCGATGAGTTTGGTTGCGCGGCAATCGGCATCCAATATCAGCAAGGATTGAAAGATTTAACGCCCGCGTCGGATCTAGTTGAAGGATTGCTCAATAACTCCCATCGCCCGCCCGTGAAATCCGCGGACGGCAGAACTCTCTATGAGGGCCAGCCGCTTCCGCACTTCAACGAGGTAGACGAGTGCGCGGGCCTGGACGCTCTTGTGACAAACCGCGTCTGGAATGCTCTCCAGTTACCGCCGGAAACGACTCTTCACGATCTCCGTTACGGCGAAAAATTCGGCAAGGATTTCGTGTGGGTTTTCGAGATCTCCGGTGCTGTTCCTCCAGCGCACAATATTGACGGCTACCGTGGCTCAGTCAGCGAACGCCAGCCGCCCATGTACTTCCGCTTAGGCGGCGGCTCACTGAAGGGAATCAGTAAACCCGGCGAGATCGTCTGGAGCCGGATCTTCATCGACGCAGGCCAATTAAAGGCTGATCTGGGCCGCGCGCGCGTTGTGGAACTCCCTAAAGAAGAAACAGAGCGCCGATGGAAGATCACCACGCCGCAATGGCCCATCATGCACGCCGTGCTCTACGGGATTTCACGGGATCAAATGATGGCCCGGCACAAAGCAAATCACATACAAGTTGCTTATGCGCCCGATGCGGCGGCTGCCAACCATGCGTTGGGGGTGAAGGCCGCTTTCTTGCGGGAAGCTGGCCTCGAAGTAAGCATCTGCGGTTCTGAGACGGGGCTTAACTGATGAAAGTCGGTATCCTGGGCACTGGCGCAATTGCCAATAAACATGCGCAAGCCTACCAAAACATCGGCTTTGAAGTAGTCGCTTGTTCCAACAAAACAGAAGAACGTGGGCGAAAATTCGCGGAACAATGGGGCGCGAAGTTCATTCCCAATTACCGGGGTCTGTGTCACTATCCAGGCTTAGACTTCATCGACGTTTGCGCCTTTCCCGATTTCCACCTTCAGCCGGTGGAAGCGTGCGCTGAAATCAAGCGTCCGGTCCAGGTCCAAAAGCCCATCGCCACAAATCTGGATACCGCCCGAAAGATGATCGATGTCGCTCACAAGGCTGGTATTAAGCTCGGCGTCGCCAGCCAGCACCGCTTTGACGACTCAACTCTGTTTCTAAAACGCGCCTTTGCAGCCGGACGCCTGGGAAAAATTCTGGAAGCCGATGCCTACGTAAAATGGTTCCGCAGTGACGAATACTATTCGCGGCCGATCAAGGGAAGTTGGACAACAGAAGGCGGCGGCGCATTAATCAACCAAGCGATCCACCAGGTCGATATTCTTCTATACCTGATCGGCCCGGTAGACGCCGTACAAGGCATGTGGCAACTCGGAGCGCGTCACCGGATTGAGTCGGAGGACATAGTAAACGCCCTTCTTCGCTACTCGTCTGGCGTGACGGGAGTCATTCAGGCATCCACTGCCTTTTGGCCTGGATACACTGAGAAAATTGAAATTCACGGCACAAAAGGCACTGCCATCATCTCCGGGGATCGCCTGACCGCATGGAATGTTCCCGACGATGGGGAAGCAAATCAAATCGATCCCGCGCCCTTGCAGCACGACGTAGCCTCAGGATCTTCGGACCCGATGGCCATCAGCCTGACTTCGTTTGAGCGCCAGTTCCAGGATTTCGGCGACGCCATTCGCCACAATCGCGAACCGGTTGTAAACGGGGAGGAAGGCTATCGGGCTTTGGAAGTTGTTCTGAAAATTTACCAGTCCTGCAAACATAATTCACCGGACACATCTACACCGTCATAATTAAGTGCCTTTCCAGTCGTTAGATCACGAACCATGCTCATACACGCTCTCTGACTTCAGCGCTCACCACCCGGAAACGTTCGAAAAATTACAGGGGGATAAACGGCGTCTCCTCTGGCTGACGACAATCGCAAACCTGAGCCGGTTCTTATTTGAAGAACTCCTCCGGCATCCCGAGTGGCTCTTTGAAACCGATGAAATAGACCGGACCTTCTCCGTCGAGGACTTCAGAAACCGGCTCAGCGCCTTTTTGCGGCAACGCCATACCGGTACAGCAACTGCCCTGGATCTAGCCCTCTTCCGGCGCAAAGAACTTTTGCGCATCGTCATCCGTGACGGACTCGGCATTGGCTCGCTTACAGAGATAACGGAAGAACTCTCCAATTTGGCTGATGCCATTCTGGCCAGCGCTGTCGGTATCGTGAGGGCGGAGATGGAGAAAAGATTCGGCTGCCCCAATCCAGCTCTCATGACCGTGCTCGCCCTGGGCAAACTAGGCGGACGGGAGTTGAACTATAGCTCTGACATAGATCTGATGTTCTTCTACAGCGGCAATGGGGAAACCTCTGGACCGCAGGTCATTACCAACAAAGAATTCTTTAACAAGGTTGCTAATCAGCTAACCCACCTTTTATCTACCTACACGGCTGCTGGACTCTGCTACCGGGTCGATCTCCGGCTGCGTCCCGAAGGAACTCTAGGCGACGTGTGCATCTCACTGGCGGCAGCGAAAGAATACTACTCCAAGCGCGCCCGTGACTGGGAACTGCAAATGCTCATTAAAGCCCGTGTCGCGGCTGGCGACCACGCGCTGGGTCAATCACTCCTGGATTTTGTGGAGCCTTCCATCTACTCCACAACTCTTGACTTCTCAATGGTTGAAACCATGTCAGCCACCCGCGAGCGCATGAGTGAAAGATTATGGCGCAAGCGTTCGCCGAACAAAGGACTGAATGTAAAACTAGCGCCCGGTGGCATACGCGATATTGAATTCCTGGTTCAATGCATGCAGCGCTTACACGGCGGACGAGAGATCTCCGTACGGCATGGTGGAACTCTGCAAGCACTATCAGGGCTCCGCAACAAAGATCTTTTATCGGAAACGGAGCATGACCGCTTAGTGGGAGCTTACGAATTCTTACGAAATGTCGAGCATCGCCTGCAATTCGAGGAAGATCGGCAAACCCACACCATGCCGACAGAACCAGCTGACCTCGAAGCTCTAGCGCGGCGTATGCCGCAAGCGACGCATTTTAGTAATTCGAATCTCCCGCTATCATCCCAACTCCTGGGAACTATCAATCAGCATCTGGAAAATGTAACAGGCATTTACGAACGGATCGTACACGCGCAGCGGCCTCTGTCTTACACGCTCGGCACGACTGGCTTCTCCTCGTCTTCCCCGCCGTTTTCGGAAGAGCGAAAAAACGTCGGGCTCTCGGAAGAACTATGGGGGAAGCTGGAAGCGATTGCTCCGAAGCTGAAGGCTCGCTTGCAATCGCGAGGCGTACGCCGGGCAGAACAATTGCTCGCCGCTTTTCTGGAAAGAATGTTAGACCTGCCTGATTATTTGACAACCCTGGAAAATCATCCGCTCCTAACGGAAAATCTGACGCTGATTTTTGAAAGGAGCTCTTTCCTAGGCGACCAGTTGATTGGGCATCCCGAATACCTGGAAGAAATCAGAAGATCGATCGATTACCCCACGCGCCATTGGTCATTTGAAGCCCTGTCTGCCCCGCTGAACGACACGGACGGATTGCGCCGCTTCTTCCAGCGGGAAATGTTCCGCATCCAGGCCGCCAGCATTTGCTTGGCTGAGCCCATCTTTCAAACCCTTGACCACACCTCCGCGCTCGCTGAATACGTGATTGCGCGAGCCTATCGCATCGCCCGCGAACAAGGTTTATCTCACGCCCGGAAGCACGGAACGCCGCAAAAACCTTTTGAAGAGCCCCCGAACGACATGATGGTAGTGGCGTTAGGAAGATTGGGGATGCGGGAATTCGATCTTGGTTCCGACGCCGACGTGTTGTTTATCATTCCTGACAGCGAAGCTCCACGCGGGCGTTTCTGGACCAGGGTAGCCGAGCGTCTGGTTGAAATCCTGACTGCTTACAGCGGCGAAATGCCAACTCTTTCCCTTGATACCCGGCTTCGTCCCAATGGACGGGAGGGCACCCTGGTCCAGACGGAATCCAAGTATGTCGAGTATTTTTCGAAATATGCCGAGGCTTGGGAAGGCATCGCTTATATGAAAGCGCGTGCCGTGGCCGGCGATACCGATAGAGCAACCAAGTTTCTAAGCGAACTACAACAAGTTGATTGGCGCCGCTACGGACAAGGAGGCCGTTCCAAACAAAACCTGCATCAGATGCGAATGCGGCTCCAACGCGAAGGAGGCAGCATAGCGCCGCTCAAAGCCGCTGAGGGCGGATATTACGATGCCGACTTCATCTTAATGTACCTGCGCCTCCGGGGAGCGGGACTTTTCTTCAAAAGCTTAAATACGCCGGAGCGCATCGACGTAGTGGAGAAAATGGGGCATCTGGACCGGGAAGATGCCGAGCTGCTGACCGAAGCAACAACCTTTTTCCGTGCTTTAGATCACGCTATACGCATTGTGACGGGACGCGCGGAAGGAAAGCTCCCGACGGACGAACACGAAAAAGAAATGGTCACCGAACTAGTCCATCAATGGACCAGCCTGCATCCGAACTCCGCAACCGTCGAAGATGAATTGAATATTCTGAAACAAAGAACCCGTCGGCTTTTCGAAAATGTTTTTGCAGCCTAATGTCCCGGCTCCACAATAATCTACTCTTCCTCCGCCGCATGCATATGCACTTTAGCTTCGGCAATAATCTTCTCGGCTTGTGGAGCGGGAACGTAATCGTAATGGTCGAACTCCATGTGAAACGAAGCGCGCCCTTGCGTTTTTGAGATTAGATCGTTCCCGTAATTCAGCATCTCCGACATAGGCACCTGAGCGCGAATACTCTGCACATTGCCTTTCAAATCCATGCCGGAGATGCGGCCCCGCCGACTGTTGAAGTCGCTCATCAAATCACCGGCAAATTCAGCGGGAGTTTCCACATCCACTCTCATGACCGGCTCCAAAAGCGCCGGTCGAGCCTGTTGCATCGCGGCCCGGAACGCCTTGCGGCCCGCCAGCTTAAACGCCATTTCCGACGAATCCACATCATGGTAAGAGCCATCGTAAAGAGTAACTTTAAAATCCGTTACCGGAAACCCCGCGACGTATCCCTGTTCCGCCGCTTCTAAAATCCCCTTCTCAACCGCTGGAATATACTGCTTGGGAATAGAGCCGCCAAAAATATCATTCACGAACTGGAATTTCTCCCCTCGCGCCAAAGGCTCCAGCTTAATCCAGCAATCCCCAAACTGTCCGTGTCCCCCGGTCTGCTTTTTATGGCGGCCCTGCACGCTCGCGGACCCGCGTACCGTCTCCCGGTACGGGATCTTCGGAGCTTTCAACTCCACCTCGACCCCGTAACGCCGCCGTAAACGGCTCACCACGACTTCAACATGCTGCTGCCCATTGCCCGCCAGCAAGAACTCCTTTGTCTGCGGGTCGCGGTAGAAACGAAGCGACCGGTCTTCCTCCAGGATCTTCGCGAGAGCCGTGCTCAAGCGGTCCTCGTCATTGCGCGTTTTAGCGGAGATCGCATAGGCAATCGAAGGCTCCGGCATTTCAACAACCGGAAACACAACGCAATTTGTCTTCTCGCAGAGCGTATCGCCGGTCAATGTTTCTTTTAGCTTTGCAACCGCGCCAATATCCCCAGCGCGCAATTCCGGAATGGGCTGCAGGGCCTTTCCAAACGGAGTGGCAATGTGCGCTAAACGCTCCTGCCCGCTGCTCCGCATATTGATCAAATGCGCATCGTCCTTCACGGTGCCCGACATCACTTTGAAGTACGTCACGCGCCCGGCAAAAGGATCTGCCGAAGTCTTAAACACAAAAACCGAGGGAGCCTCATTGGGAGTGATGCCTTTCTTCACCTCGCTGCCATTCCGGCGCGCGGTCAACTCCGGACGCTGCAAAGGCGAGGGGAAAATCTCCGCGGCAAAATTCAAAAGCAAGTCCGTCCCGACATTCTGAGGCCCTGCCGAACACAAAATGGGAAAGATCCGCCGTTCGCGGATTTCCTGCTGCAAGCCGCTGATAATATGCTCGGTGCCGATCGTTCCGGTTGCAAAGAACTCCTCCATTAATTCATCATTACCCTCCGCGATCATCTCAACCAGCGCCTCGTGCGCTTTCGTCGCCTCCTCCATGTGAGCTGCCGGAATTTCTGTCACCTTGCCCTTTCCATCGCCGCCGGGGGCGTACAAATACGCGCGCATGGACACAAGATCAACGATGCCGCTGAACTGCTTTTCCGACCCGATCGGAAGCTGCACCGGCACTGCCGCCCGTCCAAAGACCTCATGAACTCTCTCGACCACGCGTTCGAACGACGAGCGTTCCCGGTCCAGCTTGTTCACCACAATAGCCGTCGGAAGCTGAAACTCTTCCGCATAATTCCAGACCTTTTCCGTGGAGACCTCAATTCCAGCCACTCCATCCAATATCAGCAAAGCGCCATCAGCCGCCATCAGCGTCGAACGAGTCTCATTGAGGAAGATATTGTAGCCCGGCGTATCAATCACGTTGATTTTGGTCTTCTGCCAGGCAAATTCAGCCAGGCCGCAACTAATACTGAGCTTGCGCGCTACCTCCTCCTCATCGAAATCGGTCACGGTATTTCCATCCTCGACCTTGAAGTGGCGTTCGGTCGCGCCCGCTGTGAAGAGAAAGGCTGACGTGAGAGACGTCTTGCCGCAATGCCCATGTCCAATTAAGGCAATGTTCCGAATATCGGAACTATCGAAAACCCGCATAGTTGTCTCCAGACCAGCACGGTAGCTAGTCGAATTGGAAAAGCATATCAAATCGGATTTTGCGGCATTAATGCGTTTGAGACGCGCGCGAGACGATCTCTTGGAGTTGCTTCCGCAAAAAACGCCGCACAGCATTGTCTCTGCTTAACTCGATGGCTCTTTCGTAAGCTCCTTGGGCTTCGTTCATCGCCCCAATCCGTCCGAGCAAGTGAGCTCGTGCTGCCCAATACGGCTGGTAGTTAAGGACCTGCTCCTGATTGATCAATTGATTCAGCTCCCGCAAGCCAGCCTGAGCGCCATGAACTTCCGAGACGACAACTGCTCGATTAATCCGGACAACCGGAGACTCTGCCACGGTCTGCAACCCATCGTACAGCAACAAAATACTCGGCCAATCGATCTCGCCCGCATCAAGCCGGGCCGCATAGGCGGACTGAATAGCTGCTTCCAGTTGAAATCTTCCAAACTTTCCGAAGCTTGCGGCCTTACGCAACAACGACTCCGCTTCCTTCATTTGCCGTATATTCCAACAAGCCGGATCCTGTTCGCGTAGCGGGATGTAATCACCTTCAGACGTGTATCTAGCCGCGGAACGAGCCTCCACATGCAGAATCAGCGCCAGCAGGCCAATCGCTTCCGGTTCGTCCGGACAAAGATCAGTCAAAATCCTCGCCAGCCAGATAGCCTCCTCAGCTAGGCCACGGCTTTCGTCATCCGCGCCGAGCGGCGTGGACCAGCCTGCCGCATAACAAGCATAAATAGCTTCAAGCACCGCCTGGAGGCGCTCCGTCAGTTCCGTGCTTGTCGGTATCTGGAACGGAATACCTGCGTCTTTGATCTTTCGTTTTGCCCGGACTAGGCGCTGGGCCATCGCCGTTTGGGAAACGAGAAAAGCTTCTGCAATCCGGGACGCCTGCAGTCCCAAAACCGTTTGCAGGATTAAGGGCGCTCGCGCTGCCGAGTCAATGGCTGGGTGCGCGCAAACGAAAAAAAGTCCCAACCGCCGGTCCGGCGTGGAAGGAGCCTCAAGGCTACAGGAACTGGCAAGCCGGTTCAGTAATTCCGGAGTATGGGAAGCGCGGATTCGTTTCCTCCGCGCTTCATCCAGGAATCGTCTTCGT
>JBJMGL010000095.1:0-29282 GCA_045807985.1 Bryobacteraceae bacterium | reverse complement strand
TTGTTGCCAATGATGGCGTCCATGTTTATAACGAACAGTTGCAGGCGCATGAGGAGTTGCTGGCGCTCATCCGGCGCGGAGAAGTAAGAGTGGCGGCGGTGGCGGAGGCAGTGGCGCGGGCGAGAGCGGACGTTACCGCTCGGGGCCTGAAAGCGACGGTTATCCAGAATTACTATGCGATTGCGGCGGCTCAGCGAAGGCTTGCGAATGCGCAGCAGAGTTTGATGGAAGCTCAGCAGTTTCTCGACATCACACAAAAACAGGAACGCGGCGGCGAGGCGGCGCACTCCGATGTGATTAAGGCGCAATTGCCGGTGCTGCAACGACAAAGAGACGCGCAGGACGCGGAACTTGCTGCGGCAAAAGCCAAAATCGCTTTGGCGGTGCTGATATTTCCCAGTCTGCAGGTGAATTATTCGGTGGTGGACGACCTGGCTCAGCTTCCCATTCTTCCTCCGCTGACCGAAGCTACTGCCCAGGCGAATGTCACGAGTCCGGATTTGCGAGCGGCCCGGCTGAGCGTCAATCAAGCCCGGCTCAGCGTGAACGTCGCCCAGTACGCTTATTTGCCTTCGCTCGGCCTGGATGTTTTCTACGGTATCAATGCCAATCAGTTTTTAGCCCGCACCAATTATCCGACACAGGCAACCGGCCGCAGCACGCTGCCGAATTACCTGGTTCCTTTTCGTCAGAACCTTGGCTACTCGGCGCAGGCCACCCTTACAGTTCCGATCTGGAATTGGGGCTCTCTGCGCAGCCGGGTGAAGCAAGCCGGGCTCAGAAGGCAGCAGGCGGAGTTGGATTTGACGCTGACACAGAAGCAATTGGAAGCAAATCTGGCGTCCTACTATCAGGAGGCACAGACGGCGTTGTCGCAAATCGAATCGCTCCGGTCCTCTTCCGGCCTTTCCGCTGAGAGCTTGCGCCTGACGACCCTGCGCTATCAGGCAGGTGAGGCAACGGCATTGGAAGTTGTGGACGCGCAGACCACGGCCAATCAAGCTCGCAATGCCTATAACGACGGGCTTGTGCGTTATCGTGTTGCGCTCTCGATTCTGCAGACATTAACAGGATTCCAGCCATGAGTAAGCATGCGTGTTTGTCCCTGATGGTTCTTTTAATCATCACGGGTTGCTCGAAGAAGGATGCTGGGGAGAACGCCGGTGAGGATGCAGCAGCGGCGGCTCCGGTGCAAGTCACTGCCGCTAAACGAGCCGCCATACACTCGTTTGTGACTGCCGAAGCGGTTCTTTATCCGCTGAAACAGGCTAACATCGTTCCCAAAATCAGCGCGCCGGTTGCCCGTTTCCTGGTACAACGCGGCGATCACGTGCGGGAAGGGCAGCTCCTTGCTGTCCTGGAAGACCGCGATCTGCTTGCCACGGCGCAGGAAAGCAAGGAACTGTACGAACAAGCGCACGCTACTTACGAGAACACGACTGCCGTCACCATGCTGGACGATCTAACGAAAGCGAAAGCCGATGTCGAGTCTTTCCGGCAGGCTTTGGATGCCGCGCAAAGGCTCTATGAGAACCGGCAAGCGCTTCTCCGGCAAGGAGCGCTGGCGCAAAAGCTGGTCGATGACGCAAAGGTGGCTTTGGTGCAAGCGCAGAGCCAATTCGACACAGCGCAACAGCATCTAAAATCACTGGAAACGGTGGGCCGTACGGAACAATTGAAGGGCGCACAGGCTCAGGAAGCCGCTGCTAAAGCGCACTATGAAAATGCCCAGGCACAGGTATCCTACGCCGAGGTGCGCAGTCCGATGAGCGGCGTCGTATCGGACCGGCCCGTGAATGTGGGCGAGATGGCAAGCAGCGGCTCGGCTCTGGTCTCGATTGTCGATTTGTCCCGTGTCGTTGCCCGGGCAAGTATTCCGGTGCAGCAATCAGCCGCTCTTACTGTGGGCAATCCGGCGACCATCTCCGGCGCAGGGAACGAGTTGACGGGAAAAGTAACGGTGGTCAGTCCGGCAGTGGACCCGAACACGACTACGATTCAGGTATGGGTAGAAGCGCCCAATCCCGGCGAGCGCCTGAAACTTGGATCAACCGTGCAGATTTCCGTGGACGCCGGTGCAATTCCGGATGCAATTATTGTTCCGGTTTCGGCGCTTCTGGCTTCCGATGAAGGCGGTGAAAAGGTGATGGTTGCCGGCTCCGATGGCCTCGCTCATGAGCGTCCCGTGAAGACCGGCGTTCGTTCCGGGGATGATGTGCAGATTCTAAGCGGCGTGAAAGAGGGCGAGCAGGTTATCGTTCAAGGCGGCCTTGGGCTGGATGACAAGGCCAAAGTACAGATTGCGAAGTCGGGGGAAGCGGACGAGGGTGACAAGAAAGAGGAGAACGGCGCAAAATGAGCGGGCTGGCTTCTATTGATGTTTCACCAGAAGTGGCGGAACAATCGGATCACTGGACTGCGCGATTTCTAAAGTCAATCCTCTTTGTCATTGGCGCCTTGACACTGTTCGGTGTTTACCTGGCCTTTAACATTCCGATTGCGGTCTTTCCTTCGACAAATTTTCCTAGGATTGTGATTGGCGTCGATAACGGCGTGATGCCGATTGATCAGATGCAAGTCACGGTAACGCGGCCGTTGGAAGAAGTGGTCAACTCGGTTCCTGGGCTCGATCACATTCTTTCGATTACCAGCCGGGGTTCGGCTGAGATTGATTTGTTCTTTAGTTGGAACGTTGATATGTTCCAAACGCTGCAATATGTCAACGCGGCTGTTGCGCGAATACAGACCACCCTGCCTTCCACGGCTGTTGTCAATACGAACCGGCTGACATTTGCGGCTTTTCCCATCATGGGCTACAGCCTGACTTCGGAAAGCATGCCGCAAACGGCGCTTTGGCAGCTTGCGACTTACACCGTAAAGCCTCAACTGAACCGGCTTTTGGGCGTTTCTTCGGTAGTAGTGCAGGGCGGGCAGGAGCCTGAATTCCAGATTCAGCCTGATCCCGAGAAGCTGGTAGCGTCGCAGATCACGGTTCCGAACTTGCTCGATGCCATTTCCAAAAGCAACCTGATTGACTCACCCGGTCTTCTGCAACAAAATCATCAGCTTGTGTTAGGGCTAGTGAGCGGTCAAGTGCATAATCCGGCTGAGATCGGCGGCATCGTTGTGAAGACGACGAATTCCGGCTCTCCCATCAGGATTCGTGATGTTGCTTCCGTTAGCCCTTCGGTGAAACCTGTTTATACGATTGTGACGGCGAACGGAAGGCCAGCGGTCCTGCTCAATGTTTACCGGCAGCCGGATAGCAATACGATTGCCGTCGCAGACTTGGTTCATCAGAAGATGGCGGACTTGGAGCGATCCTTGCCTAAAGGCGTTACGGTAGAGCCATTTTACGACCAATCACAGCTTGTCAGCGACTCGATTAAAAGCGTTCGCGACGCCATTGTTGTGGGCGTCATTCTTGCCGCGATTATTCTGTTTCTGTTCCTCCGCGATTGGGGAACTTCGATTGTCGCTGGACTGGTCATTCCGGTCACGGTTGCTGTTACATTTATCGTGCTGCGCGGCATCGGTCAGAGTTTCAACCTGATGACTCTCGGAGGGCTGGCAGCGGCAGTGGGCCTAGTGATTGATGACGCGATTGTGGTCGTGGAGAACATCATTCTGCACCGTGATGCCGGACAAAGCAGAGCGGGAGCCATCCGCAGCGCGATCCGTGAAATTCGTGTTCCTCTGGTGGGATCAACGATTACTCCGATAGTGGTTTTTCTGCCGTTGATTACGATTACGGGTGTGACCGGGACGTTCTTCCGGGCTCTTGCGGTAACGGTGGCGGTAGCGCTCCTGACGTCCCTGGCGCTGGCACTTACGTCCACTCCGGCCTTGAGCCATCTGCTGCTTCGTTCGCGCACCGGTCATGGCAGCGCTGACCCAACACGTCCGGTACAGCATGAGATTGCCACAACCGGAATCATGGGACGATTGACGCGCCTGTATGAACGGGCGATAAAAGCTGTTCTGGCGCAACCTTCGGTTCTGATTGGGGCCTGCGCCGCGCTGATTGGCGTTTCGTTTTTATGCTATCGCTCATTGGGCTCAGATCTGCTTCCGGCGATGGATGAAGGCAGTTTCGTTTTGGACTATCTGATGCCTGCAGGCGCCGCTCTCGCTGATACGGATCGGGTTCTAGTGGGGGTAGAGAAAATCATCCGCTCCATTCCGGAGGTGCAGAGCACTTCGCGCAGAACGGGCCTTCAGCTTGGGCTGGCCGCGATCACGGAAGCGAATACCGGAGATATATCGGTGCTGCTTAAAGCGAAACGCAGCCGGGGCGTACAGGAGGTGATTGCTGATATTCGCGAGAAGGTCAACAAGCAATATCCTCAGCTAGATACCGATTTTCACCAGCTTCTTGAAGACATGATTGGCGATCTGACGAGTTCGCCGGACCCGATTGAGATCAAGCTGTTTTCAGAAAACGTCGAGTTGCTGAAATTGTGGGCGCCCAAGGTAGGGGAGGCCATTAAAACAATCCACTGCGTAACCGACGTAAAGAACGGGATTGAGAATACAATCAGCGGTCCGGCGATTACGTTCACGATCGATCAGGGAGTCACGGCGCGGGCTGGCTTTACTCCCCAGGAGGTCGAGCTGGATGCCAGCGCCATCTTCCAAGGAGAACCCTCCACGATTCCCGTTATTGCGAATAATAGGCCGTACACGCTGCGGGTCACATTCCCTCCGGAGACCAGGGCTTCGCTCGATGCGATCCAAAATACGCTGCTAGTTAGCTCAACAGGGAAAGCAGCCACGCTCGGAACTCTTGCCACGATCCGCAATGATCCCGGCCAGATGGAGATACGCCGGGAGAATTTGCAACGCGATGTAACCGTGACGGGCCGTTTGGAAGGTTTGAGCCTGGGGACTGGTGTTGCCCTAGTTCAGAAGAAGGTGGCGAGTTTACACTTGCCTTCCTCGATTCGCATGACCTATGGCGGGCTGTATCAACAGCAGCAGCAATCGTTTCACGATCTTTTGTTTGTTCTGGCGGCGGCTATCGTGCTTGTGTTCATGGTGTTGCTGTTCGAGTTTGGCGGGTTTGCTGCTCCGGTTGCAATTCTGTCCTCGGCGCTGCTTTCCACCTCCGGCGTGTTCTTCGCTTTATTTGTCACAAACACGACCTTTAATATTTCCTCTTTCATGGGATTGATCATGGTGGTTGGCATTGTTGCCAAGAATGGCATTCTTCTGCTCGATGCGGATCAGAAGTTCCGAGCGGAAGGTGCATCGACGCGAGAGGCCATGATCGAGGCGGGCGAGAGACGCTTGCGGCCGATCATTATGACGGCGTTGGCGACTATCGCTGGAATGATTCCGCTCTCGCTGGCGGTGGGCGCTGGTTCTCAGATGCTGCAACCGCTGGCGATTGCGGTCATTGGCGGTATTGTGGCTTCGATGGTGTTATCGCTGCTCGTGACGCCTGCGGTTCATTATTACCTGACGCGGAAGTAGTTAGCCTATCGAGTTCTCCCTGGTGGTCCGAAGCGGATCGACATGGCGGTGTTCTTTTCAAACTCGACTTCTCTCCCCCGAGACACAAGATTGGTGTATACGGACCAAGCTAAGCCATAGAAGCCGAAGGCTGCGCCAACTGGGTGCGGAGCCCGGGACACGGCCGTTCCTAGTAAACCGAAACCGGAGAAACCGCCCAAGGCTCGGCCTGAGTAGTTGGCGTCCGCGCCGCCGGAGGCGGTCTGCCGGCCCTCATCGTTGTCCATCGACTTAGCCGCAATCAATCCCGCAATCGCTGGTCGTAGAAAGCGTGTCTTTGATTCCGTGGCTTTAGCCGTTCCTTCCTCATCGACCTTGAGACTGCCCGAGCTTTGTTCTGCCGCGGTGAGTTGTGCTTGCACTCGCTCCATCCGCGGAACCGAAACGTCCGGGAGCGCGGGCGGCTGTATTTCGTCAAAGGCAAATCGAAGCTGGCCGCCACGATGGAACAGACGTGCATGCCGGGCAAGCTTTACTTTGCCCGTGAGCCGTGTGCCTTCGGGCAGAACAAGATGATGTTCGGAAGAAAACAACGGCTCCGATATAATGCCCGCAATCGGATCACCCGCATTTGCATCGGAGGAACTGATAGCAGTTACAAGCCGGACCAGCGCCGGTTTATCTGCTCCTGGCTGGGTACCGAATTGCTGCAACTGTGCCTGTGGGAAGTGAACAGTGCCGAAATCGAGCGCGCTTTGCGAAACGGCATCAAAACGCGTGCCGGAACGATACCACTGCGGATGATAAGGCAGTTTGCTCCAAAGAAAATCTTCCGCCCACTCGCGCTTATTGGGCGTTCGTACGAATTCCAGCAAACCTCGTGTTCTGGCATTCAGTTGCGCTTGTGCCTGCTGCTTAGCAAGGCTATGCAGTCTGGCCGTCTTCGAATTAGGCTTTTTAGGGCTTTTGCTACTTTTTGCCGGTTTAGATGGCCGAGGGGGAACATAGATACTCGCCAATCCTTCGGACGCCTGAGTCTCAATTCCGAGTTCCTGGCCATTGGGCAGAATCAGCTTCTTGAAAGACACCTGGGCCCGCTTTAACGGCGTAAAATCACCGCGCACCATCGCCATGGCTCGAACCATAGCGGGAACCGGCCGTAAATCCGTAACTTGCCCCTGAACGGTTGTTCCTGCAGGGATCACGATCCGGTCGAATGCCCACACTGGCTCCGCGAACCGGGCAGGAACAAAATCGCCTTTCCGGTACGTGACTCGCTTCGTGAGATAAAGTCTGAGCGGCGTGCCTGCTTCGACGGTCAAGTGAACCGGAATATCGGGAAGCTCTGTTGATACCTGCTGGGCAGAAAGCGATGATGCCAAGGCCAGAACACCCACTATTACGGTTTTCCTATTTAATTTCGGGTACTGCATAACGAAAAGCTAGAGCTATTTTGCCAAAACCAGAATTTTGAATGTTCCTGGCTGAACCGTTGGGCGAGGATGCGGAGTGCTGGCCGTGGCTTGAGGCGCTGGGCCGAAGCTTGCGGTGGGCAGGTAGATTTTATGTGTTTTTTCGTCGAGCGCCATCGTACGTGCTCCCCGCGCCGTTTTCACGGTTTCGGCTACGGAATAGTTGTCCTTGCCGGCCTCTTTGATCACGGTGAGGGTGCCATCGCCATTGGAGGAGAAAGCAAGCTTATCCTCAGGATCGAATGCGGCGGCATCCGGGCCGTCGCCGATGGCAGGAGTTGCAACCACTTTCCCGGAGTCAGCATCCGTAACCGCCATCACTTTGCCGTCACAAACCGAGAACAATCTGCGATTCGTTTTATCCATCGCCAACCCGGAAGGAGATTCACAAGGCGATACAGGCCAATGCTCTTTCGCCGTTAAACTCCTGGAATCGATGTGCACGATTTCATTCTTGTCTTCCACGTTGACGTAGATACTTCCCTTTCCGTCACTCACCGGAAATTCGGGCTTGCCACCCAGCTTAATGGTGCCTGCTACAGCGCCGGATTCAGCATCAATGGCCGTAGCGTCCTGGCTTCTGCCGTTAAAGGCAAAGACACGTTTCGAGACCGCATCGTAAATGATGCCGTCAGGATTCATTCCGGTTTTGATTTTTTTCTGGACTGAAAGGTCTTTCAAGTTAAAGACGACCACGTCATTACCGCCTCCGTCACTGATGAAACCACTACCCAAGCTGTTTGCCAGAGCAATGCCGTGGATGCGGTTCATGCCCGATATCCGGCCAACTACTTTCTGTGAGTCAAGGTCAACAACAACGACTTCGGTTGAGTGAGATACATAGAGACGATGGTTCTCGGAATCAGCCGTGAGATAGTCCCACCCTCCCGAACCTCCAACCGGAATCTCCCCTGAGATTTTGTACCCTTGGGAAAATGATAGGGCGGTCATTGTCAATAAGAGAGGCGAAAGGGCGTAAGCGGTTTTTACCATGAAGATACTGATGCGCTTTCACTGTACGCCCATATTCTGAAAAATTCATGAAGCGCGTTTAAATTGTTTTAAGAGGTTGATGCACTCTTGATCAAAGCTGCTGTTTGGGTATGGCTCGACGGAATCGCCGCAAAGTGCGATTCGCCGACGGGTTCCAACAGCAGATCCATACACCAGTCAGCTAGTACTCGCAGGCGCTGTTTCAATGAAGGCATTTTGGCCAGGTAGACAGCACGCCACATGGCCCAGGCAATCAATCCAGAAAACTTGAATCCATACACGAGCGCCACTCCGCGATACCGGCCTACCAACGCCAGTTGACCGATGGGAGTGTAAGTAAAAGGTTGAAGCGGTTTGCCTTTTAACTGTCTGACTACGTTACGCGCTACCAGTTTGCCTTCACGTGTCGCGTTTTGTGCCGTAGCGCCATAGCTGCTTTTGCTTTTTGGTTGTGGAACATCAGCGTTATCTCCAACAGCCCAAACGCCGGAGAAGTTCTCTAGCGCCAGGCAGTTATTAGCTTGCAAGCCTTTGGAGTGCCCTTTCGGAGCGGGGAGCTGCATGGCAAGGGTATTCGGTTCGACTCCAGCAGTCCAGATAAAGGTCCGGGCTCGAATCTGCTCTCCATTTGTCAGCTCGATGGTGCCGCCGTGAGCGCTTTTAACGCCGGTTTTCAACAATACGCGAATGCCGGCGCGCTCCAACTCTTCCTGTGAATAGGCCGCCAGATCAGGCGTAACTTCGGCCATTAAACGTTCAGTCGGTTCAGCAATCACCATCTGAACTTCGGATTCGTCTAAGTGAGTGTAATCGGAAACGCTTTCACGCACCAGTTCATTGAGAGCGGCAATTGTTTCCACGCCGGTATAGCCGCCGCCTGCCACCACAAAGGTCAGCATGGCTTTCCGTTCTTCCTCCTTCCCCTCCCGAGCGGCTGCCTTTACCAGGGATAAAGCCGATTGACGGACTCCATAAGCATCCTCCAGCGTCTTCATCGTGACAGCGTTTTCTTCCGCTCCGGGCACGTGATGATAGTTTGCGCTGGAACCCAAGCAGATGATTAGCTGATCTGCCGTAATCGTGTCCGTATCGGCGCCTTCCAAGAAAACTGTACGGGTATGCAAATCAATACCTTTTACCTCGCCAATGATGCGCTTGATCCTTTGGGAAAACGACTGGAGCGGGACAATAATGTGATGCGGCTCAATTGTTCCGCCGACCACCTCGGTCAACATCGGCGTAAATAGAAGATAGTCGTTTTTACTGACCAGCACAATTTCGCCATTGCTTTCATCCGGCAGCAAGCGCGCGAGTTCCTTTCCTGCCTCGACACCAGCGAAACCTGCTCCCAAAATAACGATGCGCCGGCCTTTCGCCACACCGGCATTTCGCTTTTTGCTAAGTTTTGCGTAAATATCCCGGCCAAGGCACAGGAGCAAGGACACGCCAACTGTAATGACTTTACGATCCATCATCAAACTATATGCATTCCCTCCCAAAAGGATTGCAGAAAATCTTTAGCTGTGGGTTTCCGCAAAGCCAGATGGTCATGACACTTTCGCGTTCGCTTCCAATCTATACCTGATGCGGTACTTTGCGCTGGCTTCTGATTACGATGGAACTCTTGCTGACCATGGCACGGTACGCCCGTCTACCCTTGATGCACTGAAGCGGTTTCGCGACACCGGGCGGCAGCTTTTAATGATTACCGGTCGCGAGCTTCCAGATCTGATGTCTGTTTTTCCCGAATATGAAGTTTTTCACTGGATTGTTGGCGAGAACGGCGCTGTTCTATTTGAAACCGCGACGAACAACGAGATTCTGCTTTCCGAGCCTCCTCCGCCACAATTTGCAGAAACTCTGCGCCGCAAGAATGTCGCGCCGCTTGATGTAGGTCGAGTGATTATAGCAACGCTTGACGACCAAAAAGAGAAGGTTCTTGAAACGATCCACGAGTTTGGCCTCGAACTGCAAATCATTTTCAACAAAGGATCGCTCATGGTTCTTCCCGCGGGCATCGACAAAGCAAGTGGTTTGAAAGCCTGTTTGCGAAAGATTAGCCTTTCTCTTCATAACATCGTAGGTGTTGGCGATGCCGAGAACGACCATGCATTCCTGAGTATTTGTGAACGGTCCGCCGCCGTTTCCAATGCCCTGACCGCGTTAAAAGAACAATCGGATTTGGTAACGGCTGGCAGCTACGGGGCAGGCGTTGCCGAACTCATTGAACAGATTTTGGCGGATGATCTGGCAAGTGTTCCGGCACGGCACCGGCTTGCCACCGCCTTCTGACTCTTGCTTTGATCTAAAGAATCAAAGATGTAACAGCTTAGACATGACCCAGAAACAAAGTTTTAGTACCTTGTGGAAAGCCATTCTCTCTCGCAATATTTATAATTAGGTTTCCAAAACATGCATATTTCTCGCGTCGTAAAAAAGCTGCTGGTATGTCTGTATGCCATGATGCACGCAACCCTGCTGATGGCGCAGTTTGAATCCGGGACGGTCCTAGGGACAGTTCGCGATCCAAGCGGAGGCACTGTGCCAGATGCGTCCGTCACTCTGGAAAATGTGAAGACTGACGTCAGCTTTCAAGCGAAAACTGATGCCAATGGCAATTACCAGTTCGTCAATCAGCGATTGGGCACCTACCGTGTGCGCGTCGGAGCACCGGGGTTCCAGACTGCCGCGGCTGAGGATTTCGATTTGACGGTGAATGCGCGGCAACGCGTTGACATAACGCTGCAAATTGGGACCACATCACAGAATGTAACCGTGTCAGATGCCGCCTCTTTGTTGGAGACAGACAACAGTTCTCGCGGTCAAGTGATTAACCCGAAGCAGATTGTTGATCTGCCGCTCAACGGGCGTGCGTATGCGGATTTGACGCTGCTGGTTCCGGGAGTGGCAAAATCGCCGCTGCAAAATCAATCCGATAGCAGCCGCGATGCCTCGTATAACGTGAACGGGCAGCGAAGCGCGTTGAATAACTTTTTACTGGACGGTGTTGATAACAATGCGTATGGAACTAGCAACCAAGGATTTTCTAATCAGGTCATTCAGGCGAACCCGGATGCCTTGACGCAGTTCCGCGTGGAAACAAACAACTATAGCGCCGAGTACGGGCGCTCGGCAGGCGCAGTGATCAATGCCAGTATCAAGAGCGGCACGAACCAGTTCCATGGCGAATTGTGGGAGTTTAACCGCAACACAATCTTCAATGCGGCAGGATTTTTTAAGCCGGTTACCGGACAGAAACCCGCGTTTAACCAGAATCAGTTCGGCGCAGCGTTGGGCGGTCCTGTCATTAAAGAGAAGGCGTTTTTCTTTATTGACTATGAGGGATTCCGCCGGGTGGCGCACCCAACGTTGTTTGCTACAGTTCCAACAGCCGCGCAAAAAGCGGGTAATTTGGGAGTTCGGATTGTGAATCCGTTGACCGGGCTGAGCTACAACGGCACGATTCCGACTTCGGCAATCACGCCCTTTGCGCAAGCAGTTCTTGCGGCGCTACCCGATCCAAATCTGCCAACTGCCGCAGGCCAAGCCAGTAATAACAATTACGTATCTGCGCCCGCCGACACAGTTTACAACGATAAGGGCGATGTTCGATACGACGAATACTTCGGTCAGAAGCTGAGTTTATTTGGCCGGTATAGTCAGGCCAATACGCGCATCTTCAGTCCGGCGGCAATTCCGGGAGCGGCTGGCGGGAACGCTAATGGCAATGTATATGCCCGCAATTACCAAGCGGTAGCAGGTACAACCTGGACAATCAATCCGACCTCCGTCCTGGAAGGGCGCGTGGGATTCACTTACACGGAGGGCGGAAAAAACCCCATTGCCCTGGGCGCTCCGGTTGGTGGGTTCGCCGTGCCGAATCTGCCTACTGATCCGACGTTCGCAGGCGGCCTGTACTCACTGAACCTGGGAGGTGGTTTATCGCAATTGGGGCGGCAGAGCAGCAACCCGCAGTATCAGTACCCTATCGTGCTCGACCCAAAGATCAACTACACCAAGATTCTGAGCCGACATAGCCTGAAATTCGGCTTCGAATACCAGATGATCGACACGGCCGTGAGCGATTTCCATCCGAAATATGGCGTCGATAATTACACGGGCTATTACAGCAACCCAAACTTTCCCACTGTCAGCGGCGGCTCCTATTCGCAACAGGTTTACAGCCTGGCTGATTTGATGTTTGGCCTGCGAAACCACTATGAACAGAACAATAACCCAGTAGCCCATCTTCGGCAGCGCATGTACTTCGGCTATGTGCAGGATGATTTCAAAGTCAATCAAAGGCTGACGCTGAACCTGGGCGCGCGCTATGAATTTGCCACTCCGCAATGGGAGCGCGACAACCATCTGGCGAATTTCAACCCGCAGACAGGAAGCATGATCTTTGCTTCGAATGGAAGCCTGTATAACCGGGCGCTGGTTCACCCGGACCCGCATAACTGGGCGCCTCGGGTTGGACTCGCCTACAACGTCACGCCGAAAACGGTCATCCGTAGCGCTTATGGAATTAGTTATATCCAGTTCAATCGCTTAGGCGGCGAGAATCTTCTGGCTTATAACGGGCCTTACGTTGTTGATGCCGTTATTGACGGCCAGTCTCCCTATAACCAGAGCACCTGCACTTCCGTTAACGATGCACCCGGCACGTGCTTCCGGCCTACTTACTTAGGATTTCCTAACAACTTTGCCAGTCCCGCCGCTTTCAATACGGCCAGTACGCAGGTCCGCTATATACCAGCCGATAACCGCACCGGATATGTGCAGAGCTGGCACTTCACGATTCAGCAGGAGCTTGCCAGGAACTTGCTGCTGGATGTTGGCTATGTCGGCACTCATGGCGTTGGTTTGATGGTTCTAGGCGATGCCAATCAAGCGCGTCCCAATGCTTTGGGCCAGAATCTTTCAGTGAACGCACGGCGTCCTTACAGGAATTTCACAACTATCGAACAGGCTTTCAGCGGCGGCTTTAATACTTACAACGCCTTGCAGGTGAAACTCGAAAAGCGGTACAACGCAGGACTGTACCTCATTAATAGTTTTACCTGGTCAAAGGCGATAGATAACGCACCGGGACACTTGGAAAACAATAACGGCGACAACTCGCGCATCAATCTGCTGAATCCGCAATCCGAGCGAGGCATTTCCAGCTATGATCAGCCCTTCAATGACACGCTCGCCATTCTCTACGATCTTCCGGTCGGAAAAGGGCGATTAGTCAACATCAACAATAAAGTGCTGGACCTGATCGCAGGCGGCTGGTCCATTAACCTGATTAACACTGCCACTTCGGGCTTGCCCGTGAACATTACGTACAGTGCCACTTCGCAGTATCAGGTCAGCACATTGCTGACTCCCCGGCCGAACCTCGTACCCGGCGTTCCCGTGGTCACTCCGGAAGGCCAGCGAACCATCAACAATTATTTAAATAGCGCGGCGTTTAGCATACCAAGCTATACGCAGCCATTTGGAAACGCAGGGCGCAACATTGCGCGAAGTTACCCGTTCTATCAACTAGACTTCGGCCTGCATAAAAATTTCGCGCTGTGGTCGGAGTCGAGTTACATTCAATTCCGGGCGGAAGCATTTAATTTGCTGAATCAAACAAACTTTTCTCCCCCAGGAACAACCGTGGGAAACAGTTCATTCGGCGTGGTTTCATCGACGTTTCCCGCCCGGCAGTTGCAGTTGGCGTTGAAGCTGTACTTCTAAGGCGCATCTTAGATGAAGAGTTTTTTGCATTGCTTCCTATTAGTGCCCGTATTGCCGGTCCTGATCCATGCGGGTGGGTCATCAGCCGACGATGCGCGAATGAATCAGGTTCGGGTATTAGGAAGCCATAACAGTTACAAGCAGGCCATCGATCCCGGGCTATTGAGCTTATTACGGCAAAAGATTGGTAATCGGGTACAGGGGATTGAGTACTCGCACCTTCCCATTCCGCAACAGTTGGATATGGGTTTACGCGCTCTGGAGATTGATGTTGTTTATGATCCGAAGGGCGGATTGTATGCGCATCCCAAAGGACTGGAATTGGAGAAGAAGAATCATGTGCCGTCCGGACAGGCGTATGATCCCGAAGGCTTCATGCAAAAGCCGGGATTTAAAGTGTTGCACATCCCGGATATCGATTTTCGAGCCAACGTTTACACATTTCAACAGGAGCTGGCGCTTTTGAAAGCATGGTCGGATGCGCACCCCCGTCATTTGCCGATCACCATCACCATGAATGCGAAGGATGATGGCACTCATGAACAGGGGTACGTGCAGCCATTGCCTTTCGACAAAGCGGCTTATGATGCTTGGGATGAGGAACTCCTGAAGGGCTTGGGGAAACGGAAGCTGATTACGCCGGACGATGTGCGGGGTGATTATCCGACGCTTGAGGCTGCCGTGCTTGCACAGGACTGGCTCACGCTGGGGCAGGCGCGCGGCAAGTTTCTCTTTGTTTTGGACGAAACCGGCGAGAAGATGGAGCGTTACATCGAGGGTCATCCCTCCTTACGCGGCCGTGTGATGTTCGTCAACGCCAATGAGGGGAGGCCGGAAGCGGCTTTCCGCATCGTGAACGAACCGGTAGCAGATTGGTCCTACATTCAATTTCTGGTAAGGAGCGGATATCTCGTCCGGACCCGTGCTGATGCCGATACCGTGGAAGCGCGGAAAAATGACTACCGTCGCTGGAAAGCGGCGTTGATTAGCGGAGCGCAAATTATCAGCACCGATTACTACGTGCCCGACCCAATGTTGAAGACTGGTTATCATGTGCAACTGCCGGAAAAGCAGCCTGGGCTTTGGAATCCGCTGCTGCTGCCCGAAATCCGGCCGCTTCCGCCAGTTGAGTAAACGAAGCCGCTTACTCGATCTTCATGAGGAGCAGCGTCATATCGTCGTGTTGTGCGGCACCCGCTGTAAACTGGTCCGCCGCTTGAAACGTTGCCCGCAGGATTTCCTCTACGGAACGACCCTGCAAAGCTTTCACGGTTTGCAGCATGCGCTCTTCCCCCCACTCTTCATCGTCCTCGGTCATGGCTTCGCTGATACCGTCCGTATAGGTCAGCAGCAGATCGCCCGCTTGTAGCGTTACGGATTGCTCCTCGTACTGCATATGGGGAAGCAAGCCAACAACGGGGCCACCTGCCTCCAAACGGATGACAGGGCTATCGGTCGAGCTTCGCAACAGAGCCGGAGGATTGTGACCAGCATTCACATAGCACAGCACCCGCGTTGCAGGGTCGTAGACGGAGAAAAAGAAAGTGGCATAGCGGTTCACAGCCGAGGACTCGTAAACCAGTTGATTCATCCTTTCCATCAGCTTCGCCAGATCCATCGAAGCAACAACCGTCATGGTTCGCAGGCACGCCCGCAAACTCGCCATTAATAAGGCAGCGGAAATTCCCTTGCCGGATACATCCCCAATGGCCAGCCCAAGACGGCCATCCGGCAATTCGAACGCGTCGTAGTAATCGCCGCCTACGCCTTGAGCGGGCCGACACGCTCCCGCCAAGCTGACTCCCGGCACGACCGGCATCCGCTGCGGAAATAAACGCTGCTGCACCTCACGCGCGATTTCGATTTCGCGATTGATGCTCGCACGCTGCGCGGCTTCCTTCGCCAGCGACTCGGCAAGTTCGCTGACTTCGAGCGCCAATCCAGTTTGAGTGGCAACCGTTTGCAATAGCCGCAGGTCGGAAGGAGTATACGGTTCTTCGGATCTCTTCGACCCCAGTGCGATCACGCCCATCAATTGCTTGCGCCCTGGCAAGCCCAACAGCAGTTCCGTATGCAGTTGGTCCAGAGCGCGCTTTTCATCGATGTCTGCTCCTACAAACCATTCGTCAGGGTTATCGCGGTAGAGCGGCACCGGCTGATGAGAGCGGACAAGCGCCTGCACGGTGGACGAGTTTTCAGCAAGCAGCAAGGGTTCGGAAAGAGAAAGACCGATTACCTGCTGCGGATGAAAAACGTTGCTGCCGCGCACCCAAACAGCCATTTGCGGCACGTGCAGAACTTCGGAAATTCGCTTCGAGACCATCTCAAGGAGCGGCTGCTTTTCGGTGTACTTACGCACCTCTTCGGAAAGCTGACTCAAGACGATTTCGGTATTGTAGGCTTCGCGAAAGAATCGGCGGTCGAGCCAATTGGACAAGAATTTGTACACACGTGTCCGCAAAACAAGCAAGATCGCAATGAGCACCAGGATTCGGATCGCTGTCGCCTCAGAGGACTCCCCGCCGCGCTTTGTCGTAAACAGCAGAATGATCAAGGTGATTGCCACAGCACGAAGCACCCATAATGCGCCTTTCGCCAGCGCGTATTTGGTTCCCATGCGCAGCAAGATACGAACATCCATCGCACGCTGAACCACCACGACATAAGCGAGGGTTAATGGAAAGATAGCGAAGAACGGCACCACTATTTCGTACAAAGAGCCGTGGTGAGGGTCGATTCCAAGGTAAGGAAGCAAAAGGAAGATGGTCAGCACCGGGCCGAGTGAAAGGGTGCTGCCCACCGCTAATACCCGTAAGCGCCGTCGCGCATCAGCGGTGGAAGCTGATCTCAGCTTATCGAAAATGGCAACCAGGAATAGGATGATCGAGACAGGCTGTAGTATATGGAATGCCTTATCCGTCCAGAACTCAAGGGAACTGGTCGAGTTGCCCCAGCCAGCATGGAAGTAGTCGATGTAGTTCACCCATAACAGCAAGGAAAATCCGACAAATTGCGATATCAATATTAACCACTTCAACCAGGGCCACTGCATGTCTAAACGCCAACGCTCGGGAAAACGGAATCCAAACAGCAATAGGGCCGGAATACTAAGACACTGTAGAATAGCTGCCCAGATACCAAAAAGTACGAACCAAATGCCCGGCCACCAACGCCAGTCCAAATTTCCAAAGAAGGTTTCACTGAAACTGAGCAGGATCAGAACGAGCCAGGCATTTAGATCATACGGTCTTGCCGCGACAACCCAATAACCGACCATCAAACTGAGCAGTGGGAGAAGCAGAATGATAATAAGAAACGCGATCGTGCTCGCATTCCAAGGCGGTCCTTCACGTGGCGCGAGGTAAACAGGTGCAGTCTTTTCATGTCCGTTCGACTGGCGCACAATGATGCTCAAAGTGTCGCCTGGATGAGCTTGGCGTAGATTGGACAGTAGTTGATAATCGCCGGTGAATGGTTTTCCGTTAAGAGCTTTTACAACATCTCCATTAACCAATCCGGCGTTTTTAGCTTCTCTTTCTACGCGAACAATAGCTTGCGTGCCATCTTGTATGTCAATCGGCGCACGCGCGTATTTTGCTGGATGAAACCACTCTTCGCGAAGCGCGATAACACCGGCAACGTAGTAACCGAAGCTTATAGCGATATATAAAGCCAGCGCGATATACTGAGCACGCGAAGAACGCGGTTTCATATGAAAAGCGGCAAGACCTTCTACAAAATATCACTCGTATGGGCCTTGTCGCAAAGCGTTTTCGGGGCGGACGATTTCTCCTCGCCCGAGTTTGCGGCAGCCATCCAAGCGGTAACTGAACTCACTCATGCCTGTGAAGCTGATAACGGAAAACTCTGGGGTGTGCCCCTTTGTGGCCGTCTCATGCTTGTTGAACCCGGTACTCGTCGCGCTGTCTTAACGCAGCAGGACCCCGATCATCAGTTTCGATATCAGAAGCCGTTCTTTCTCGGCATTCTTCCGCAGAACATTGCCCTCGCAAACACCTCGGTTCGATGGAGAGATAAGAACTGGGCTATGGTCATGCTGCCTCTCCCAGTGGATCGCTTCTCTCGCCTAAAACTGCTCACCCATGAGTCGTTTCACCGGGTGCAAACGGAACTGAACCTATCAGCAAGCGATACTATCAATGACCAGCTCGATACAGAGCAGGGCCGCCTTTGGCTTCGTCTGGAACTACGTGCTTTGGCGCAAGCCATGAGAAATTCCGGTGATCTTGCTCGGCAGAGTCTTACCCATGCCATGTTGTTTCGCGCTTACCGCAATTTGCTTTTTCCTGGCTCCGTGCAGAAGGAGGCCACACTGGAAATACAGGAAGGTCTAGCGGAGTATACGGGGGCCACGGTTGCTCTCCACCAAACGGGAGAGGTCATTGAGCGCGTGGCGCGGCAGGTGGAATCCGCGGAGGACAACAGCTCATTTGTACGATCATTTGCCTATGCCACTGGACCCGCATTGGGATTTCTGCTCGATCGTTACGCTGACGGCTGGCGCAAATCAATAGCGCAAACTCGCTCGCTCTCGAAGATGCTGACCGCGACGGTCACGCTTCCAAAGCAGGAAGAGTGGGCAGACCAAGCACGGAAGCAGGTCGCTTCTTATGGATTCCGAGCCGTGAAAGCGGAAGAGCACGACCGCGAAATGCGCCGCCAAGTTCAAATGGCGGTTTTCCGAAAATGCTTTGTTGACGGCCCTATCTTGCAGTTTCCAAAAGCTCCAGAACTGCGACGATCCTTCAATCCCAGTAATCTTGTTCCGTTTCCACCGCACGGAACGGTGTATCCCACCGGCACCTTTGCCGCCCAATGGGGAAAGCTCAAAGTTGACGATATGGGAGCGCTGGTCTCGTCGGACAATCAATCCTTAGTTGTATCCGCGCCCGCAGACGTTCAAGCGCGGCCACTGCACGGTCCCGGTTGGGAGCTTGAACTGGCTCCAGGCTGGACGGTACGCCCTGGATCTCGCGCCGATGATTATGTAATCAGTCCTGAAATGCAGCAGTAGCACCTTAGCTCATCACCTGTAAAACAGAAGCAACATGCAGTCTTGGCTCTGTGACGCGTTGCACGTCATCAACAGTTACATCAGGCGCAAGTTCTTCGAGAAGAAGTCCCTTCGGCGCAACTCGGATTACGGCGAGTTCGGTCACAATCATTTGCACTACTTTCTTGCCGGTCAGCGGCAAGGTGCATTTGTGAAGAATTTTGGGCGCGCCGCTCTTCGTGGTGTGCTCCATGGCGACAATCAACCGGCGCGCGCTTGCTACCAGATCCATGGCGCCGCCCATCCCTTTCACTACCTTGCCCGGCACCATCCAATTCGCCAGATTCCCTTCTTCATCCACTTCCATTGCGCCTAGAATGCTAAGGTCGATATGGCCACCGCGTATCATCGCAAAAGAGTCGGCGCTGGAGAAATAGGCGCTGCC
Organism: Bryobacteraceae bacterium; assembly: GCA_045807985.1. Taxonomy (GTDB): domain Bacteria; phylum Acidobacteriota; class Terriglobia; order Bryobacterales; family Bryobacteraceae; genus Bog-105. Next base: position 10,174 of record JBJMGL010000095.1, on the reverse strand, counting down.
GGGCAGTTCCGTCACTGTCTCTTTGCCTGCGTTGATCAGGTCCGCGTCTTCCTCTCCTTCCACGGGATATGGGCCTACCCCCAACATTCCGTTTTCGGATTGCAGAACCACTTCGATTCCCGGCGGGACGTAGTTCGCGACCAGCGTCGGCATCCCGATTCCCAGGTTCACATAGAAGCCGTTTTGCAGCTCACGGGCCACGCGCTTGATAATGCGTTCGCGCTTATCTGCTTCCGGCATTTTCGGCAGACTTCCTGACTGTCCTTCGTTCAATGCGGCGCTCATACTTTTCACCCTTTACAAGATATTTGACGTAAATACCGGGAGTGATTACTTCGGCAGGATCGAGTTCGCCGGGCTCGACAAGCTCCTCGACTTCGGCGATCGTCACCCGGCCAGCCGTCGCCATCATCGGATTAAAATTACGAGCCGTCTTACGATACACCAAATTGCCGTGCCGGTCGCCCTTCCATGCTTTTACCAGGGCGAAGTCGGCTGTGAGGGCATGTTCCAGCAAATAAGCGCGGCCCTCAAACTCACGCACTTCCTTGCCTTCCGCCATCACTGTACCCACGCCGGTTGGCGTATAGAATGCCGGAATTCCGGCGCCCCCAGCCCGAATGCGCTCCGCCAGCGTGCCTTGCGGGATGAGATCGACCTTCAGCTTTCCCGCAATCACCATGGATTCCAGCAATCGGTTTTCTCCCACATAACTGCCGATGTGAGAAGCAATCATCCCGGCTTCCAGCATCAGGCCCATTCCAAACCCGTCAACGCCCATATTGTTGCTGATCGTGTGCAGATTCTTCACGCCTCTACGCACTAAAGCCGCAATCAGATTTTCAGGAATGCCGCACAGCCCAAAACCGCCAAGCATGACCGTCGCGCCATCAAAAATCGATGTAACCGCTTCGTCAGAGCTGCTCAAAACTTTATTCAACTGTTTGTCTCCCGTGACTGCATCGCGGTGGCTACTTTTGATGTCGGTGGCCGTCCGAGTTGCCTGGTGATCTCGCGACCCACGGCGGCCAACTTCGGCAAGTCAACGCCTGTTTCAATACCCATTCCGTCCAGCATGTAAACCACGTCCTCCGTAGCAACATTCCCGGTTGCACCCGGCGCATAGGGACAGCCACCCAGACCGGCAATGCTGCTATCGACCGTCGTTATGCCGCAATCAAGCGATGCCAGAATGTTCGCGAGCGCTTGGCCCCAAGTGTCGTGGAAATGAACAGCCGTTTGAGTAACGGGCAGGTATCTAGTGACCGCTTCTAACATTTGTTGCACTTTCACGGGCGTTCCGGTTCCAATCGTGTCGCCCAGGGAAATTTCATAGCAGCCCATTGCTGCTAATTGCGACGAAACGCGCGCTACTGCTTCGGGTTTGATCTCGCCTTCATGCGGACAAGATATGACACAGGAAACATAACCTCGCACGCTTAAACCTGAAGCTAGCGCCGTTTCGGCAACTTGCTGGCAGCGGCGCAAGCTCTCGTCAATGGTGCAGTTCGTATTCGCTTGGGAAAAAGATTCTGAAGCTGCGGTAAAAACAGCAATCTCTTTTGCTCCCGCAACAAGGGCTGCCTCCAGTCCCTTCAGATTAGGAACGAGAACGGGATAGGAGACATTTGCAAGGCGCTTGACCTTTGCAAGCACCGCGGCGGTATCCGCCATTTGCGGGACCCACCTTGGCGAAACAAAGCTACCACTTTCGATCGTTTTAAGGCCAGCCTCCGCCAGCCGCTCAATGAGTTTTACTTTGACGTCAATAGGGACAAGAGTCTTTTCATTCTGCAGGCCGTCACGTGGCCCTACCTCAACGATCTTCACTCGTGGGGGAAAAGTCACTCTGACTCGTGGAGTGGATCTTTTTTGTGCTTCGGCTTGTCGCGCTGAGCCTTTTCTTCCAGAGCGCGTGCTGCAGGCGGCCTCCCGACGCGATCTCTAGCGATCGCCTTCACCGATTTCACTTTGCTGTACTTTGCCGGGTGCTTCGGCATATTACTTGCACTTACAGCAACGTCTCGTCAACGATACGATCATCTACCGTTCTTGTGTCGACAGACGGGTCTATTTCTCCAGCGGTAAGCACGTTAAATGCAATCTTCGAACGAGAGGGGAGAAAATGCCAGATCTTCTCCGCCGTTGTGGTTTCTTCGGCCGCAATCTCGAGCGCTAGTCTTTCCGTCGCGCCATCTCCGGCAATCCGGGCCGTCGTAGCCAATGCCTCATACATGGCGCGCTCACCATTTTCCACACAAAACGCCATGATGAGATTCTGCACAATACGCTCTTCCGGCTTATGCGTCGCTTGCGCAATTTTCGGAGCGGAATTAAACAAGTGAGCCAAAGAGCTTTTTGTCCCAGAAGGACTGCCTCCAAGCTCTTGCAAACGGGCCGTCAGTCTTTCAATCTGGCGGCTCGTTTCCGCCGCATGCCCGAAAAAGAGAGCCTGGACCTCGAAATCATCTCCCTCATGGGCGAATGACCTTAACTGACTCTCAAAGCCAGTCTCTGCGGCAATTGCGTCCTGAAGATAGCGCCGAACTACTCCGACTCCTGTTTCTGCCAAATGAAGCTCCCGGCCAGCGGTTAGGCAGCAATCCTTTGCGACTCGTTAGGCCAAATGCCCAACTCGATGAACTCAGCTTCAAATCGCGCCTGCTCTCGCGAGTCTTTTGAAGGACGAAGATGGCGGCAGCATTGACGCAGCGCTTCCTCCAGAGGCAATTGCAAAGCCTCCTCACCAAGAACGATTCGCACAAGCTCACGGGCCGCTTTCCGTCCGGCCTCCGGTGTCTTGGCGAACATAAGAGCTTCATAACGATCATTAATGAGTTGGTTCTGTCTGTTCATATAGCCCTACTATTTGATGCGGCAAAGAATATTTTGGGTGCGGTCGGTTTCGCGGTACGTGTGCTATAAGGCAAAGCGCACGAGAATCCGCAATCTGCAGCTAGCAGACGTAATGTCTGACTCGGACTAGTGTATTAAATTTCAGCGAACTTTGCACTATTTCCCATAAGTTTTTTAATTACTAAGATCCTAGGGAATAAACTAGCCAGAACTGGCCTATGTGCAATTGCGATAACTTACTTACAATTCCAGTTTTCCTCGGTAAGTCATGTCACTGAGGCGGAATCGTTTTTCCACAGTCAAGGACCCGAAGCGCGTTGAGAACGCCACTTCCTTGTCGGAGCGGCGGATCTCGACAGACCGTGGAAAGAAAAGATGCACCGCGCCAGTATGGGAATCAATGGCGGCATTCTCACAATTAATAGGTGCCCGGCCCCGCACCAGCAGCTTTGAATGGGCCATCAAACCCTCCAGCACCTGCTCGGGATTAGTAGCGCTGCCTGCCGATTCATCACTGCTCGACTTCGTTTCAAGTTGCCCGGTACGGCTGTACCGACCGGCAGGAACGAGTCCCTCCACGGTGATGATGTAGTTCTTAGGTTCCTGGAGCGTCCGTTCTGCTCTAAACGACGGCTTTCCCTCTCCAAGCTCCTGCGCTTGCCTGACGGGCAAGGCGCTATCCCACCTCACAAGTACCGGCAAGGTGGGCAGCAGTCCTCCTCCCGTATTCCGGCCCACTCCACCGTCCCAGCGCCCGTCGGTTACGCCCCTGGAACCGGCCATGCCCGCTTGTGCCGCGCCCGGCAAGGTGTAAACCGATTCAGGCTCTTCGTTCCTTCGCGGGTCCGGGAATGTGGCACTCGCGGTCTGTGCCCAGGGTGAGTTGGATGTTACACGCTGTACATCCTCAGGAGTCCATTGCTCAGGGCTTTTTTTCTGCCACGGCATGGTTGCAGCGAGACAGAGCACTCCTGCTACGGAGCCGACAAGTAGCTGTTTCAAATTCCTAGTTCCTTCCTGCTAGCGGCAAACTGCTCAGCGGCAAACTCCAGCTCTTCCGGCGTATGCGCCGCCGATACTTGAACCCGAATGCGGGCTTTGCCTTGCGGCACCACGGGATAAGAGAAGCCGATTACGTAGACGCCCTTTTTCAACAGCAAATCCGCCATCTTTGTTGCCAGAGCCGCGTCACCTATCATCACCGGCACAATGGGATGCTCTCCGGGTAAGATATTGAACCCGTAATTGGTCATCCGTTCGCGAAAGAGCCTTGTGTTAGCAAATAAGCGCTCCCGCAACTCCGCCGTTTCCGTTAACAGATCCAGCACCTTTAAGGATGCCGCCACAATCGGCGGCGCAACGGAGTTTGAGAACAGGTAAGGCCGCGACCTTTGCCGCAGCAAGTCCACAATCTCTTTCCGGCTGCTCGTGTAACCGCCGCTTGCGCCGCCGAGCGCCTTACCCAAGGTTCCCGTAATGATGTCCACCCGGCCCATCACGCCCAGGTGTTCGTGCGTTCCGCGCCCACTCTTCCCCATGAAGCCGACAGAATGCGAGTCGTCCACCATCACCATGGCGTCATACTGATCCGCCAAATTACAAATCTCCCGCAAGCGGGCCACATAGCCATCCATGGAGAAAACGCCATCGGTGGCGATCAACCGGTTGCGCGCGCCGCTTGCCTCTTTCAGCTTGGCTTCGAGGTCCGCCATGTCGCCGTTTTTGTAGCGATAGCGTGCCGCTTTCGACAGTCGAATGCCATCGATGATGCTGGCGTGGTTCAATTCGTCCGAAATAACGGCATCTTCCGCATCCAGCAAAGTTTCAAAAAGGCCGCCGTTTGCGTCGAAGCACGATCCGTACAGAATCGTGTCTTCCGTCCCGAGAAACTCGCTTAATCTTGCTTCCAACTGCTTGTGAATCGATTGCGTGCCGCAGATAAACCGGACGCTTGCCAAGCCATAGCCCCATTCATCGAGCGCCCGCTTGGCGGCGTCCACAACCGCCGGATGGTTTGCCAATCCCAGGTAGTTGTTCGCGCAAAGGTTCAGAACCTTTGTTCCAGCCGAAACCTGGATTTCCGCCTGTTGCGGACTGTTAATCAGGCGTTCGCGCTTAAACAGTCCGGCTTTCTCGATTTCGCCCACGCGAGCGCTGATTTGATCTTGAACGTTTGTATACATGGCAATCCTCCGAAGATTCTCAGCAGTCCTTTACATTGACCGCCAGCCCTGCCAGCGCGGTTTCTTTGTAGCGCGACTGCATATCCAGGCCGGTCTGGTACATGGTCCGGATCACCTGATCCAACGAGACTTTATGGCCGTTTCCCGACTCCTGCATAGCCATCCGGCAGGCATTGATCGCCTTTACCGCGCCAATCGCATTTCGTTCGATGCATGGAATTTGCACCAAGCCGCCAATGGGATCGCAGGTCATGCCAAGGTGGTGCTCCATACCAATTTCGGCGGCGTGCTCCACCTCTTCATTGCTTCCGCCCAACGCACCGACCAAGCCCGCCGCTGCCATCGAGCAGGCCACGCCTACCTCACCCTGGCATCCTACTTCGGCGCCTGAGATTGAGGCATTCTCTTTATATAGGATGCCGATGGCACCCGCTGTCAGAAAGTACCGCTCCAAGCCCTCATCGGACGCCTCCGGCACGAACGTCCGGTAATAGCGTCCGACCGCCGGTATGAGCCCAGCCGCTCCGTTTGTGGGAGCCGTAACTACTCGCCCGCCCGCCGCGTTTTCCTCGTTCACGGCCATGGCGAATACGTTGACCAAATCCATGGCTCGCAAGGGGTCCTGTCCCGATTGCGCTTGCACCTTTTCCCATAATCGCGGCGCTCTGCGTCTCACGTTCAGGCCACCCGGAAGAATGCCTCCGGTGTGCAACCCGCGCTCGATGCATTCGTCCATCACCTGCCAGATCCGGCGAATTCGCGCCCGTACTTCGTTTTCACTACGTAGCGCTGCCTCATTCTCAAACATCAACTGCGCAATGGTGATTCCTTGAGCTTCGGCCTGCTCCAGCAACTCAGCGCCATTATAAAACGGATATGGCACGTCCAGCGGCTTCGGTCGCAAGTCGGTCCCCTCGCCCTCCCGCACAATGAAGCCGCCGCCTACCGAATAGTAGATCTCACTCGCCAACAATTCGCCTTTTCCGTCAAAGGCAGAAAATTTCATGGCATTTGGATGTCCCGGCAATTTCTCGTCGTTGTGAAACAGGAGATCTTTTTCCTCATGAAATGGAATCGTTTTCTCCTTGAGCAGCGGCATTTGCTTGCGGACGCGGATTTCTGCCAGGATACGTTCCACATCGCCCGGTTCCACTTCTTCCGGAGTTTCACCCGCTAGCCCCAGTAATACCGCCCGGTCTGTCCCGTGACCGATCCCTGTTAGTGCCAATGATCCGTACAGTTCTGCCAGGGTTCGCTCCGTTCGCGCCAGCATCCCGACAGATTTCAGGTTTTCGACAAAACGGTTTGCTGCCCGCATCGGTCCCACAGTATGCGAACTCGACGGTCCGATACCGATCTTAAAGATGTCGAAGATGCTGGTTTTCACACTACAGTCCAGTCCAGTCCAGAATCACCTTGCCCGACTTTCCCGAGCGCATGGCCTCGAACCCTTTCTCAAATTCGTCATAAGGGAAGCGGTGCGTAATCACAGGCGTAATATCCAGTTTTGATTCCAGCATGACCGTCATCTTGTACCAGGTTTCGTACATCTCCCGGCCATAGATGCCCTTAATCGTCAACATGTTAAAAATCACCTGCCGCCAGTCGATCTCCATCGGACTGGCCGGAATACCGAGCATGGCGATCTTTGCGCCGTGGCTCATATTGGCTACCATGTCACGGAAAGCGGCTGGATTGCCCGACATCTCCAGGCCGACATCAAAGCCTTCCTGCATCCCAAGCTGCTTCTGCACTTCTCCCAAGGGCGTTTCCTTCGGGCTGATAGCGCGAGTTGCGCCCATTTTCAGCGCCAGATCGAGCCGGTAAGGATTCAGATCCGTCACAACTACAAACCTTGCGCCAGCATGCCGCACCACCGGAATTGCCATGAGGCCAATTGGACCCGCTCCCGTAATCAGCACGTCTTCTCCCAGCACCGGAAACGACAGCGCCGTGTGGACCGCATTGCCGAACGGATCGAAAATAGCTGCCACTTCCCGGTTAATTCCCGAGTCATGCCGCCAGATGTTGCTCATCGGCAAGCATATATATTCCGCGAACGCGCCAGGCCGATTAACACCCACTCCTTTTGTGTACGCGCACAGATGTCTCCGCCCGGCGAGGCAATTCCGGCAGCGGCCGCAAACCACGTGTCCTTCGCCGCTTACGATCTCGCCGGGGTGAAAATCGTTCACGTTGGACCCAACTTCCACAATCTCACCGACAAACTCGTGCCCGACTACCATCGGAACCGGAATCGTTGAACTTGCCCAACTATCCCATTCATAAATATGAAGATCCGTCCCGCAGATCCCTGTGTGCGTCACCCGGATCAGGACATCATTAATGCCGATAGTTGGTTTTGGAACATCCGCAAGCCAGAGTCCCGGCGCACTTTCCTGTTTGACCAGCGCCTTCACTCGGCTTCTGGCCTTTTCTTTTTATTCCGCATCTTTTACTGGGTTAGATTCCGCTGTTATGTGGCAGGGTTCCATTTGGTCACATTGACAGCTCTCGAAAGGCACAATACTTAGCAGGCTTTGCAGGGTGAACCGAAACCTCAATAGGTATTAGCAAGTACTCAGCTATGTGCCAAGCTCGCCACCGCAGCCTGAGAAGTCCGAGCCCACGCTATTCAAGCAACATGGATTTGATCTGCGGGGTAATCCTGGGCGCACTCGGGATCCCCGGGTTAATATTGATGCTGCCGCCCCCGGACAAAGTGATCGTATTCGCCACAATGGCGACCGGCTGACCGGAAGCCAGACCACCTCCCGTTACTTTGAGCTGGCTCTGCGGAAGATAGAAGCTTCCTATCAGTGTCCAGGTTGCATTACCGCCAATTGTATCGGTGTTCCCGGTCGGCGCGTTGCGATCTTCAAAGTACAGAACGCCATTCGACGGAGCCGTCAGGTTGACCAGACCGCCTCCGGTCAGACTGAAGGAGCCGAAGCCATATGCCGCGTTGAACGTGTTATAAAACATGACTCCGGTTCCCACAAGTTGGGCTTGACCGCTCACGCTTAGACCTCCCCCGAGCAAAATGTAAACTCCCGGATTGAATGTGATTGGGGAGGAACCGGAAATGTTGATGCCTCCACAGTAAACGCCGGGGTTGAGAGTCATCGTACTGGACACGCTGAAGTGGCTGTAATTACAACCGGAAGAGGAAGGAGGGACTAGATTGGCCAGTGGATCGGGTGCCGCCTTCGCGCCGGTTATCGGATTGGGACTGATGCTGCCCGAGGCGCTCACGCCGCCCACGACGGAAATCGACTGCGCTGTCAAGGAAGAATTATTAGCTCCCGATAAGGCGGACGAGGAGGTCGAATTGACGGCTAAGGAACAGTTGTTCAAAACCACGCTGGAGCCTCCACTCAGCGAGAACGCATTACTCACCGATGGATTGAGGGTCGTCACACAGTTCAGGGGCAGAAGGCTCGCCACGCTGGCCGTGGCACGAGCCGCTACGGGCAAGAGACTGCCGCCGAAAATCCGCCCGAACGTCAGCGGGTTCTGTTGCGTAATCCGCACAGTGGCGTAGTATCGGCTGAATCCGCTCGCCAGGCCAGAAACGGTGGGCGGGTTCCCCGTATTGGCCTCGATCGAAACCGTCTGTCCATTGAATCCTCCCTGGACGAAGCCATTCGCTTGGGCAAACAGGCAGCCGTTCTGGAGATTACTGGTGAGGGAACTCGGAGCAGTGGCCAGACACGCGGTGGCTGACTGACAGCCTAAGCCGCTGGATCCGCAGGTAAACATGCCTGCCGGCCCTCTGCTATCAATGGCGGCTTGCGCGGCGGCCAAGGCCGCGCTCTGAGCGGCTGTTTGCGCATACTCTTTCGTGAGATACACTAATCCGATGTCCACTACCAATGCCAGCAATCCCACGATAGGAACAAGGAGCAACGTGGTGAGAACTAAAGCTTGCCCGCGTTGGTTGCGTTTGTTTCTCGGTACCAATTTGCTTCAGCTCTTTAGAATTGGATCGGCTGGCGACAGGAGGCCGGCAGCCGGAGACTGCTCGTAGAAGATGTATTCGGGAGGAAGAGCAGGCTCAATCCTAGGGGCGTGGGATAAGAACCGGAAAGGTCGATGTAGTTCGTTCCGGGAGCGTTGGCCGACGGCGGCGGCCAGATCGATGAGTTCGAGTAGCAGCTCTGCAAGGGAAGGCAGGACACGGTTCCCGCCGCTGAAGTCAAGGTCAAGTTCAACTGACTCGGATCCAGGCCCACTCCCGCACTGGCAATATACTGCGCGATGTCGGCAACGGTAGCGGCACAGTTGTTACCATAGGTGTTGCAATTCTGTCCTTTACTAGCGGCATAACGGGCTCCCTCGCGGACCGCGAACGACAGCGTGTTATAGGCCCACATCGTGAGCGCCATTCCGATGATGCCAAAGAACACCATGAGGAGCGGAATCAGGGTCAAGGCAAACTCGATCAGCACGGCGCCTCGTTGTCTCTCCCTGCCTTGAGCATTCATTTTCTGACCCTCATTTGAGCGGTGCGCGTAATCGTGAGTTGTCCGGGTAGTCCCGGAATGGCAATGAGCGGGATAGTCTGGTAAGACAGAGTGACCTGGGAGGTCGGGTTGCCGTCGGGACCGTTCGCAATAGCGGCAGCCGTCAGTTGGACCGGCAGTGAGCTGCAGTCTGCCAAAGCTTGCGCCCGGTTCGGCAGCGACTGTAAGGCCGCCAGCACGTATTGGCATGCGCCAGTTACATCGCCTGCCGTGCTGGTGTCCGAGGTGTATAAGGCGGCAGTCCGAGCCGCATCCTGCACAGCAATCGAGGCGTAAAGGTAGAAACCGAAATCGTAGACACCGAGAAAGAGCAGGAACAGGAAAGGGAACGTGAGCAAGAACTCAACTAGAACGCTTCCTCGCTGATTTCCCTTAAATCCGTAATGAGAACGCATAGATGCCATGAGGTAAGTTGGGGATTGCAATGTTAGCTCTCTATCGAGTTGCGCCGTAAGCTAAAGAAATCTTCCTAGCGCACTGTTCCACGCTCACTGATCTCGGCGTTTTTGCAAGCTAAGTTGTCCGTCACATAATCGGTGAACTCCCCATCTAAGATCTGTACGTTCAATGGCCTTCAGGCAATGCCCGTGGCCGAAACAATCTCATGAA